>NZ_MTQB01000018.1:0-84482 GCF_001974855.1 Pseudoalteromonas sp. SK18
ACCCCGAACCCCGAACTCGACTTGTAGATGTTTAGACGTCCGTTGACATTTTTAAGTAAACAGATAACAATAGCAGCCTATTTTCAAGGTGCTTGCTAAACACTTCAACGGTGTAATTTTTTTAGTAGGATAATCGGGAAGTTGGTGCGTTTTCATTGATGAAGTCAATCCCAACACTGCCCCCGCAACGGTAAAGTTATGCTGTATTTAACTATGGCAACTGAGTCCGGAGACCGGCCTTGATGTAATCTTACTTACTAACATCTTTGCGGTGGGCAGAGATAGGGAACATCATGATAAATAAAACTGCATTGGGTGTGGCCATTTCGGCTGCGCTGTCTTTTTCTGCATCTGCAGAACAAACCATTGAAAAAATAACCGTTACTGCGAATAAATTTGAACAACCTATAAATGATGTATTAGCAAGTGTGGCAGTTATCGACCGCGCTGATATTGAAAAAGCGAATTACCGAGACTTACCTGCAATATTAAATACCATTGCTGGTATTGATATTGTCCGTAACGGCGGATTAGGTCAAAAAGCAGATATATTTGTTCGCGGTGCTAGCGCTAAATATGCCTTAGTATTGGTTGATGGCGTAAGAGTGAGCGATGCAAGCTCAGGTAGTGTATCGCTGACGAATATTCCAGTTAATAGTATCGAGCGTGTTGAAGTTATTAAAGGTGCCAGAGCAGCTATTTATGGCTCTGATGCGGTAGCCGGAGTAATTAATATCATTACCCGTAAAGCCTCAAATAATACGCTTTCGGCTACTTTGGGCAGTCATAGTTACAGTAATTATCAGCTTGCTGGTGGGTTTGCAAAAGAGGCGCTTAGCTTTAATTATAATCTAGGCTACGAAGAGACAGATGGTTTTGATGTTACTGGCAAAGACGCTGTGGCTGAATACACCAAAGATCACGATGATGATGGCTACAAAAATAAAAACATTGGCTTTAATTTAGCGTATGAACTGGCTGAACTAGGTGAGTTGAGCTTACAGTCTCAGTACAGTGAAGGTGAAGCGCAGTATGACAACGCATGGGGTAACGATGCTTACGACTTTGAAAATTACACCGCTAAGCTAGGCTGGAAAAAAGCCTCAGAAATATATACCCAAAGTACCTCATTGAGTGTATCGCAAGAAGACAATACTCAAACTGGCACCGATGTTCAGCAAGTGTATAGCACAGAGCGTGTTGAGTTTGAATACCGAGGGCTTTATAGCCTAACGAAAGAGCTTGATTTATCAGGTGGTTTTAATTACTTGTCTGAGGATTTATCAAACTCGTCAGCAACGTCATCAGAAGAAAAACGGGATAACAACGCATTGTTTATAGGCGCGTTTTATAGTCATGAACAATGGTTAGCAAATGCGGTTATCAGAACCGATGATTATGACTTCCACGGCCGTGCAAATACTTACAGTACTGGGCTTGGATATAAAGCGAATCAGTATGTAACGGTACGTTTAAATCATGGCACCGCATTTAGGGCGCCGTCTTTAATTAATGCGTTTGTAACTAACAGCCCATACTACCTACCAAATAATAATATTAAGCCTGAGGAAGCCTTAAACAATGAGTTTGGTGTTACCCTAGAAACTCAATGGGGGCGTTATGATATTGCTATTTTCGATAACCGTATCAATAATTTAATTAGTAATAATTATGATGCAGACTCAGGTAAATATATTGCAACTAACATAGATAAAGTATCTATGCAGGGGATAGAATTGTCGGCTGAGTTTTCAGCGTTAGGCTTTGAACACTCTGTTAATGTTAGTTTTTTAGATGCTACAGATGAAAAGACGAATACAGATTTACCACGCAGGCCTTCAGAGTCGTTTAATTATCAACTCGCTAAATCATGGGGCGATTTTGATGCCAGTTTAGATATGCAATATCGCTCATCGCGTCCATCAATTGCGTATTATGATTCTGAACTCGCTGACTATACGGTATTTAATTTAGCAGCCAATTACCAGTTGCTTGAGAATTTATCGTTAGCTGCTCGAATAGAAAATATTACTGATAAAGAATATTTTACTGCAGCAACAGGGTTTGCTGCCAGTGGTGAGCTATTAGGTTATAACAGCGCAGGAAGAACTTTCTTTGTGGGGGCAAATTACCAGTTTTAATTATCACTTTTAGTTGCCGAAAAACAAATAGCCCAGCAAATTGCTGGGCTATTTGGTTAGCGCTTTAAAGCATTTTATTCACTTAAAAATTCGCTAAATTCGGTTTCAAACTTGTGCAACTTAGGCGCAATTAAAATACTACAGTAGCCTTGTTCTGGGTTTTCATTGTAGTAGTCTTGGTGAAAACTTTCAGCAGGGTAAAAAGTGGTTGCTGGGCTTACCTCGGTTACTATAGGCTCGCTAACATGAGTCTGCAGCTCTGCAATAACGGCCTGTGTTTGTAATTGTTGTTGCTGATCATGGTAATACACAACGCTGCGGTATTGAGTGCCTATATCGTTACCTTGGCGGTTTAACTGGGTAGCATCATGCAAAGTGAAAAACATCGCGAGTAAGGTTTCAAAGCTGATAATGCTGGCGTCAAATTCAACCTTAACCACTTCTGCATGCCCGCTATTGCCTGTGCAAATAGCTTTGTAGGTCGGGTTATCAGTGTGCCCGCCTGTGTAACCAGAACATACACTGAGCACCCCTCTAACACGCCTAAATGCCGCGTCAATACACCAAAAACAGCCGCCGCCTAGTGTTGCTACCTGTGTGGTCGAACTCATAAGTACTTCCTCAATTGTATGGTTATATGCACCAGAAAATAGCGCCGTAACAGCTAATTACGACGCTCAGAGTGAGTTAGATCTCTTTAAGTGGTTTTTCAGCTGCTTGTTTATCTAGCTTTTGCTGTAAAAATTCTGGTGATTGCGTATTACGTGCTAAGGCATAATAAGCAGCAGGTACAACAAACAGAGTCAGTATGGTGGCAACTGTTACACCGGTAAATACCACCACACCAATAACCATTCTGCTTTCTGAACCAGGGCCTGAGGCCAGTACCAAAGGCACGGCACTCATAACTGTGGTCAGTGAGGTCATAATAATAGGACGTAAACGCTGAGTAGCGGCTTGTAAAATGGCCTCACTAAATTCCAACCCTTTATCACGTAACTGATTGGTAAATTCGACAATCAGGATACCGTTTTTTGCACTTAACCCGATGAGCATTACAATCCCTATTTGACTGTATATGTTAAGTGTTAAGCCCATACTCCACAGCCCAAACATGGCGCCCATTAACCCAAGCGGAACGGTAAGCATAATAACAAACGGATGCATAAAACTTTCAAACTGGGCGGCAAGCACTAAAAATGTTACGGTCAATGCCAGCACAAACACATAGGTCATGGCTGAGGCACCTTCATAAAACAACTGCGACTCACCTTTGTAGTCAATGGCACCATCAATGTCGTTTTCCTCTGAGGCAACATTGTTTAAAAAGTTTAGTGCTTGTTCTAGCGTATAGCCATCAGCTAAGTTGGCACTTAAGGTAATTGCACGCATACGGTTATAGCGGTTTAAACGCGAGGCGGTGGCTTCTTCTTTTAAGCTTATAAGACTATCGAGTGGCACCAGTTCATTGCTACGAGATTTAAGGTAAATATTTGAAATATCAGTTGGGTTTGCAAAGTCTTCTTTGGTTCCCTTTAAAATTACATCGTACTCTTCACCGCGGTCAATAAAGGTGGTTACACGGCGTTGGCCAAGCATGGTTTCAAGTGTACGACCCACATCAGAGACTGATACGCCTAAATCAGCGGCTTTATTTTTATCAATACTGACTAAAAACTGTGGAAAGGTTTCTTTATAATCATGATCAATGCGCACTAACCCAGGGTTTTTCTCAGCACGTTTAATAATTCTATCGCGCCAATCAGCTAGCTGAGCATAATCATTACCTTGTAAAACAAACTCTATTGGTCGTGATGAACCACCACCGCCAATACCACGGCGCATAATCGCAAAAGCACGTACATCGGTGACTTCTTGCATTTTACCGCTTATTTCATCCATGACTTCCCAAGTTGAGCGTTTGCGTTTATCCCAATCCGCCATACCAACAATGGCTACACCACCACTGCCACCCCAGCCAGGAACTCGCACTAAAACTCGACTTAGTTCGCCAGATTCAGAATAAGGCATTAAGCGCTCTTCAATTTTTGCCATATTGGCGGCATTATTCTCATAACTAGCGCCTTCAGGGCCATTCATAAGCACAAAAATAGTACCACGGTCTTCTTTAGGGGTAAGTTCAGACGGTATTTGTAAAAATAATGAATAACTAACAAACCCAGCCAAAACTAAGCTCAGCATTAAGCCCCATTTTCGGGTCATGTTTGACGCTAAAGCGTTACGGTATCCATTTTCTAATTTAGTAAAAAAGCGGTCCATGACTTGGCTAAATTTACTTTCTTTTTCAGAGGCTTTTAACACCTTTGAACACAATGCCGGAGAGAGTGTTAATGCAGTAATGCTGGAGAAAAACACGGCAGCACTCACCGCCATTGCAAACTCTGTAAATAGTGCGCCTATTCGTCCTTCCATAAACACTAATGGTACAAACACAGAGATCAGCACTAAGGTGGTGGCTATAATTGCAAAGCCCACTTCGCGGGCGCCGCGATAAGCCGCTAATAAAGGCGGTTCACCAAGCTCTATGCGCCGATGAATATTCTCTAGCATTACAATGGCATCATCTACCACTAAGCCTATTGCTAATACCAGTGCTAGTAGAGTTAATAAGTTAATTGAATAACCCATTGCTAATAAAAACATAAAACTACTGACTAGGGCGACCGGTACAGTGACCGCAGGAATGAGTGTGGCGCGTATATTCCCTAAAAATATAAAGATAATTAGCACCACAAGTCCCATAGAAATCCCCAAGGTTTTGTATACCTCGTTAATTGACTCTTTAATAAATACTGAAGAGTCGTAACTGTCTTCTATGGTGGTGCCTTCTGGTAAGTTACGCTTAATTTTTTCCAGTTCACTACGAGCATTATCAACAACAGTCAGGGTATTGGCTTTGGCCTGCTTAACAATACCCATACCTATCATATTACGGCCATTTCCGCGAAATAAACTTTCATCATCGGCGGCTTCTAATTTTACGTCAGCCACTTCGCCAAGGCGAACTAAATAACCATCTTCACCTCGTTTAATAACAAGGTTTTGAAAATCGCGTTGGTTTTTATAGCTGCGTGCGGTACGCACAGTAAAATCACGGTCTACCGATTCAATTTCACCCGCCGGAAGCTCTACATTTTCACTACGCAGTGTTTGCTCTATATCACTAGAGGTAATGCCGCGGGCTGCCATTGCTTGGCGGTTGAGCCATACTTTCATGGCATACTTTCGCTCCCCCCCAATACGCACATTCGATACGCCATCAACTACAGCTAAACGGTCAACAATAAAACGCTGTGCATAATCAGAAAGTTGTAACGAGTCCATGGTTTCACTATTAAGTACAAACCATGCAATAGGGCTTTCATCACTGTTTGACTTTGATACCTCAGGGGGGCGCACTTGCTCTGGTAGGCTATCAAGTGCTCGCGCAACACGCTCGCGAACATCGTTAGAGGCATCGTCTATGTCGCGGCTAATATTAAACTCAATGGTAATGTTTGAGCGGCCATTACGACTCGATGAATTAATGCTTTTAATACCCTCAATACCCGAAATACGGTTTTCGATAACTTGGGTTATTTTGGTTTCAATAATCTCTGCAGATGCACCAGTATATTCAGTACTAATATTTACAATTGGCGTTTCAATATCAGGGTACTCGCGCAGTGGCAGCATGCTAAAAGCAACTAGGCCAAAGGTAAGTAGGAGTAAGTTAATAACAATCGCAAAAACGGGGCGTTTAACGCTAGTATCGGTAATTTTCACGTGTTACCCCTTAACGCTTACTTTGCTACCAGAGCGAATTTTAATAATTCCCTCGGTAACAATCTGCTCGCCATTATTTAGCCCTTTGTCTATTGCAACCCAGCCATTGTTTCTACTTGCAACATGCACTTCTATTCGTTTTGCGATGCCATCTTCAATTTGAAAAACATAGTGTTTATCTTGAAGTGGAATAATTGCTTTTTCAGGAACCATAAGCGCTTGATTGCTGCTTAGCTCTAGTGCGGTATTAAGTAGCATACCTGGACGCAGTAAACCCGACTTATTGGCAAAACTTGCCGTTACTTCTATGCTGCGAGTGATTGAATCGATACGTGAGCTTATATGGGTTACTTTTCCGCTGAAGGTTTGATCAGGGTAAGCATCGTTTTGAGTGCGAACCGTCATTCCGTTTTTCAGTTGAGCTAAATATTTTTCAGGCACTTTAAAATCAACTTTTATGATACTGATATCATCTAAGGTTGTAATTACCGTGCTGTTATTAACATAAGCACCTACTGAGATTTCACGTTTGCCCAATAGCCCTGAGAAAGGGGCGGTAATAGCCATTTCATTAAGTTTGGTTTTGGCACTTTCTAGTTGTGCTTCGCTGGCATCAACGCGGGCTAGTTGTTCTTCAAGTAATGACTTGGCAGTCGCTTGTGAGCGAGAAAGTTCAGTAAGTTTGGTTAGTTGGCGTTTTTCTTCTTGTAAATTAATGCTAAGTTCTTTTACTGCAAATTGTTCTTGTTGGTTTTGCAGTTGCACTAATTTTTGCCCTTTGCTGACCAAGTCGCCGTCTTCGAAGTAAATGTTGGTAACATAATCGTTTTGTGCGCTTTTAATATAGATAGCCTGATTAGCTCTGGCACTACCGATGGCTTCAATCATAATAGCATTTTCTTGCGACTCTACAGTGTGTGCAGATACTTGCGTTGCCATTGCTGAGTAATCAGCTTGCTCGCCTTGTGATGCGGGCAAGTATAAATAAACACTAAAAATTAATAGTAACGAAATAATAAATGGAAATAGGGCTTTACCTGATTGTCTTGAGTGCATTGTTTTCATACCTGAAAATTAATTATAAGTATTGTACGAAATCAGGACAAAAAAAGGCGGTTATGT
Organism: Pseudoalteromonas sp. SK18; assembly: GCF_001974855.1. Taxonomy (GTDB): domain Bacteria; phylum Pseudomonadota; class Gammaproteobacteria; order Enterobacterales; family Alteromonadaceae; genus Pseudoalteromonas. The sequence goes on from NZ_MTQB01000018.1 coordinate 7,050, forward strand.
GTCTCATTAATTTGTGCGTTAGGCGTAAAAATAAATAATACTTATTAATTGTGTAGTGAGATAAATGATTATAGGAGTTAATTGGTGAACTTCAAAACATCATGCAAACGTTGTTTAACACTGAGAAAGTTAGTCTTGTGGGCTATTATTATGTTTATATTTTATATGGCGTTTTTTCAGTATGGCTAATATAAAAAAACAAACACTCAAATACCGAGCGCAAGGCGCTAAAAATGGGATTGAAATACTGGTAGTAGGGAGTATTGGTTTAATTTTTATCATGCTATTCAATTTATTGCGCCCAGATGAAATCAGTATTATTGAAATTTTTTTAGTAAGTTTATGTATTGCAGCAATTTTAATAGGTTTTTTTAAAACACAAGAACCTTTTTATAGTATTATTTTAACTGAGCAGCAATTAACATATCAGCATAAGTACGGGCAGTGGACTTTAAACCAAGAAAACATGCACCATTGTGGTATTCCTAAAGTTGATAATGGTATTGATCACCTTGAGCTTAACGCGATTGGTATTAAACTTAACGATGTAGATACATTTTTAGCTGCTTTAGCTCCAAGAATGGCGGGTAAACTACTAATAGAGCAGCGGCACTTTTTTATGCAAGTTGTTCAAAAAAATTGCAAGAATGGGCATTGCCCATCAGAATGGTTAGTTGAAGATAATAAATATAGGTCAAAAAAAGGAATTGACTATAATGGACTTATAGCAATGTTTGCTAATAGGGCTAAGCATCTTCAGCTTTTAACAGGGTATGACTTACTATTATCTGCAAGTGTAATAGAAAGTGATATTTGGGAATTTAGCGCAAATTTAAATAAATGGAAGCGTGATCCTTCTCAGTTTATAAAGTCGCAGTGTGAATAATAATATAACGACTCTCTGCGGAATTAGGAATAACTATGAGCCAAGACAGATCTTTCATTAAAAGTGGTCGAAATACCATTATACATAAAGATAAAAAGCTAGATTTAGTGATTGTTAATGGTGACAATCACCCTCGAATCAAAGTAACAGGAAATGGTCTTGAACCATTTAAAGAAGAGCTGCCAAAAAACCGCCGAGATGCAAAAGAGCGTTACCTAGATATAGTTTATATTTCTAGTGCTGATGTATTTAGTGAAGAAAAGCAGTTGTTGTTTATCCAATCCTTAGATGGCCGCGAGTACAAAGTAGATTACAGTAAAGTTGGCACTAAGTTATTTGTCCGTATTCATCAAGATAGCTATTTATAACACTACACTGGCACTTTTATTGCTAGATTGTCTTATTGGATAATTTTAGGATACAAAGGTGCTAAGTATGAGAGCCATTTCGTTAATACCCCTTATGTCATGTTTGCTTTTAGCGGCATGTGGAGGAGGTGGTAGTGATAACAGCGATATTAAAACGTCAGTATTTGCAGGTAACGACCTTCAAGTTGTAGAAAAATCAGACTTTACTATTTCTGCGAAAGGCTCACCCGCAGACGGTACATTTACTTGGCAACGTGTGAGCGGCCCCATTATAGATGTTTTTCCGCTTGAAGGGGCTGAACAAACCATTACTGCGCCAGATGTAAAATCTGATAGTGAATTGGTCTTAAGAGTGAGCTATCAAACGTCAGATGGCAGTTTAGTCAATGACGATTTGAGTGTTTTTATTGCCTCTAATAACCAGCTTCCAGTTGCTGTTGTTACTCAAGTTGCCCCTGACAACTTACCCTCAGTTTATAATGATACTGTAACCTTAAGTGGTTTAGCTTCCACAGATCCTGATGAAAATGGCGAAATTAGTCGTTACCTGTGGCAACTATTGTCTGGGCCTGATTTAACAATAGACAGTTACACCAATTCAACCCTAAGTTTCACCCATCCATTATTAGAAAATAACACCAACTTAAAATGGCAACTCACCGTAACTGATGATGAAGGCGGAGTATCTGCATCACAATTCGATATGACTCTTAATAAAACAGCACAGGTCATTATTGCCAATGCGGGAGCTGATCAAACTGTAGAAGAGTTTGATAAAGTGATTTTAGATGCCACTGCTAGTGAGGCGGCAACTCAGTCTTATCAGTGTAGGTGGCAACAACTTACCGGAAATAGTGAAACTTTAACCGACTCACAGTCATGTAAAGCCAACTTTTTTGCTTCTGACATTGATTTAAACGCAACCCTTAGTTTTGAAGTGCAAGTTATGGACTTAAAAGGACGGACTGACACAGATACAGTATTTGTTGACATAACTCCCAAAGCGCTTGGATTAATAAACGACACTGGGGTTGGAGAGTGTTATAACAATACTCAACGTATTAATTGTAATAATGATGAGTTTCCAGCTCAAGATGCTGATCTTGGCAGAGATAGTTTTGCAAATCGGTTAGGTAAAGTGGGTAAAGGTAATCTGGCTTTTGATTACACCAAACTTAATGAGTTCGCTGATGAGTTGTTAGATGACGCACAAAACTTTAGCTGCATTCGCGATAATACAACCGGTCTTGTTTGGGAAGTAAAAAGTCCCTATTCCGGTGTGTTACCAAATACTTCGTTGCGTGATGGACAAAACCGTTATATTTGGCAAGGGACTGTTAATAGTGGCGATGTAACGGGAAGTGCTAACACCACGTGCCCAAGCAATAGAAATTGTGGATTGCAAACCTATATAGATGAGGTTAACGCCCTTGATTTTTGTGGTGGTAGTAACTGGCGTTTACCCACTTATACTGAACTTTTAGGTTTAATTGATTACGGTAAACAAGGGCAAAATATATTAATAGATACTGTTTTTTTCCCTAATACACCATCCAGCAATGTTTTAGGACATTTACGTTACTGGACTTCACAAACCGCGGTTGATGGCAGCAGTTTATCTCAGGCTTATACTATCGATATGGTGGATGGTAACGACTTAGCTTACCCCAAAGATAATGTCGCTTATGTGCGCTTAGTTAGAAACCGTTAGGGGGTTATTATGAAATTAATTAAAGTTTTTATGTTGTTCGCTTTAGGATTGAGCTCATCACTTGCAGCGCAGCAGTGTTATCAGGAAGTTGCAACTAGCGATGACACAGATAGATTTGTGATTAATATTGATGGCACTGTATCAGATACTAAAACGGGGTTAATGTGGCAGCGTTGTAATTATGGTCAAGTTTATAATAGTGAAACAAATCGCTGTGACGGTGATACACAGCCACTAAATTGGCAGGCGTCACTCAAAGGAGCATTTAACGACACTTCGGCAGGTTATAACGACTGGCAAGTACCAAGTATTAAAGAGTTGGCCAGTATTGTTGATCACCGTTGTACGGAGCCAAGCATAAATGTAGGTGTGTTTTTAGCAACGCAGTCGCAAAATTACTGGTCTAATACTTCAGGTATTAGCAATATGAATTCGGCATGGGTTTATCAATTTGCCAGTGGTTTAAATAGCTTACATGCAAAAACAAGTAACGTGTATTTACGGCTTGTACGTTATGAAAAGTAATCAAATGAGATAGCTTGTAGCCACTAGAGCTGAGGTTATTTAATCTAAGCTCTAGTTATTTACACTATTTTAATAATAAAGCTTGGTTGTAGTTGTCACCCAGGCTATTTTTTTGCCATTATAGGCCGTGAATTAATGACCAAGGACTATAAAGGTGTACTTAAGCTATTTTGGTTTACAAGAAAAGCCATTTTCAATTTCGCCGAACCCTCATTACTTATTTTTAAGTGAGCGCCACAAAGAAGCCTTAGCACATCTTACCTATGGGCTAGGTGAAGATGGTGGCTTTGTGTTGTTAACTGGTGAGGTAGGGACAGGTAAAACCACCATAACACGAAGTATGTTAGAGCGGTTGCCTGAAAACACCCAAGTCGCCATGATCCATAACCCCGCTTTATCAGAGTTAGAATTACTGGCTAGTATTTGTGACGAACTACAAATTACTTACGATGCCCAAAATGCCACATTGAAAAGTTTAACGGATGTCATTAAAAAGCACCTTGAGTTTAATAATAAAGCGGGTGGTCATACTATTTTAATTATTGATGAAGCACAGTTGCTTGCCCCCGATGTGCTTGAACAATTGCGCTTATTAACCAATATTGAAACCGACCATAAAAAATTACTACAAATAGTATTAGTAGGTCAGCCTGAGTTACAAGTACTTTTAAAGCGCAATGAATTAAGGCAGCTGGCACAGCGAATTACCGCTAGATACCACTTATTAGCTTTAACACCAGGGCAGACTATTGCCTATATTCAACACCGATTACATATAGCGGGTTGTGATAAGAAAGTATTTTCTATGGATGCTATGCAGATGGTGCATCAACTGACAGGTGGTGTACCACGGTTAATGAACCTTGTTTGTGAACGTGCATTAGTAGGCGCTTTTTCCAAGCAGCAAGAGCTTGTTGATAGCGACATTATTAAACAAGCAGCAAGTGAATCTTTACCTATCGACTTTATTGCAACTAATAATAATAAGCCCAGAAAAACGAGTTCAATTTGGTCTTATAGTGCTGCAGTGTTAACGCTTTTTGGTGCAGGGATTGGCCTGTCTTTTATTTTTTAGTTAGGTGGTTCATGTCTTATTTATTAGATGCGTTAAAGCAATCAAAACACGAAACTATGAGCGCAGAGCAGTATGACTTGCAAGCGCAACAATTAAAACAACAACGTCAATTGTTGACCTATCGCCGAATTAGCTTTTTACTCGCAGGTAGTCTAGTTGCCGTGGGTATACTGGTTAGTGGCTTTTTTGTCGGTAAATGGTTACAGCAAGAAAATGCAGCGATAAACAATAGCCATACACAGAATGAAATTCCTCAAACTACTCTCGTGCAAAAAAAGCCTGAGATGTTAAAAGAAACGCCTTCAAGTGAAGAAAAAGCCACAGAAACGGTTAGTTCTGCAGAAGTAACGTCTCCAGAGCTAAGCCAAACGGCTGTGCCTAACAGTACGCCAACAATAGCAGGGCAGCTAGTTTATGTTCAAACTCCAACCGGTGTGCAGCAAATGTTGCTTACGCCACAAGGCCAGTATTTGTCTATGAGCACTGCTCAATCGCCTCAAATGCAAACGCAAAATTATTCGACGCAGAATAACGTATCACCTAGCTTTCAACCGAGTAATCAACCGCAAAGTGTGCAAACTCAAACAGCGAAAAGAACACTCAGTGCCGATGAGCTGAGTAAATATAAAGTGTTAGGCAAGCCGCTGAATCAAACTGTACCCGAGCAACGGCCATCATCGCCTAGTGAACTTGATGCTGTTCCCGACACGCTTAAAAATGCGTTTGCGCAAGCGGTGAATAACACAGAGAAAGCAGCCGACTACGAAGTAACCCAAGGCTCTCGTCTTTCATCACGAGTACAACCTGTTGAGCTACTGCCTGATGGCCTGCAAAGTATGTTACCTAGTATTAAGTATCAGGCGCATATTTATTCTTCAACGGCAGATAAACGCTGGATAAAGCTCAATGGTAGAGAGTTATATGAAGGGGAGTCTATCGGTGCGTTGAAGGTGCTAGAAATAGCGCCTGATCAGAGCGTACTTGACTTTGATGGTTATGAGTTTAGCTTAAAAGCGCTGCAAGATTGGCCACAATAGTGGCCAATTAACTAAAGATAGAGTGCCTATAAAAGCCCTCTAAATCTATATTATATTCTTTGGGTTTTACTGCTGACTCAAGTGTGTCTTGCGTTCTTTTATTTGATAAATCAACATCTTTAACTTCAGTGTAATGCCCATGTTTTGCATTGAAAAACGTTTTTACTACCGGTTTTAATGGCGTAGCTGGATTGCTTTGGGTAACGAGTCCCACTTTTTGGCTGGAAAGTTTTACCAGTGTGCCTACTGGGTGAATACCAATGCATTGAATAAACTTATTCAGCAGTGCGCCATCAAAGCTATCTGGGCAACCTTGTTTTAATATTTTAAACGCCCTAATAGGCTCCATACCCGCTTTGTAAACGCGTTCAGCGGTTAATGCATCATAAACATCAACAATAGAGGCCATACGAACGTACTGGCTTATTTCATCGCCCTTTTTACCAAAGGGGTAGCCTTTGCCATCTAAGCGCTCATGGTGCATACCTGCGATATCAACGGCAATTCCCGTTAACCCTGCGTCTTCTAATATTTCTTTGCTAAAGCGAGCATGGTTTTGCATCACTTTGAATTCTTCATCACTGTAGCGACCAGGCTTGTTAAGAATTACGTCAGGTATTTTTATCTTTCCCATATCGTGTAATAGGGCACCTGTGGCAAGTTCTTCAATGATTGGTTTTTCAATATCGAGATGTTTTGCAAAAATACTCATCAAAATAGAGACATTTATCGAGTGCTCTAGTAAGTAGGCATCTTTTTGGCGCATTTGGCTAATACATGCCAGTGCATCTTGGTTTCTAAATACGGAGTCTATAAATCCACTAGCCAGTTCTTTAAAAGGCGCAACATCAACAGTGCGGCCAGACTCTATATCGCCAAATGCTTTGGTTTGTAGGTTTTTTGCTTCATCGTAAAGCTTTTTGGCTTTCCCCATCTCTTGCTCAGCACTGTGGGTTATTAACCAAGGGTCGCGCTTTTTGATTTCGTGCTTAGCGGTTGAAATTGGTTGTTGTTCGGGCTCTTCAGATGTGAGCATTTTATCAGGATCGATTTCAACTTCTAAAATCCCTGCTTTTATTAACTTATCAATTCCTGTTTGAGTTTTAACCCAGCCTTGGTTTTTTATTCTAATGCTGCCGGTTTGTTTAATAACTTTTTGTATAAACATGCCGGGCTTTAGCTGTGAGGTAGGAATGGTTTTCAAAGTGAACTCTAGTTAATAAGTATTGTTAGAGAAAGTAACAAAGAAATTCACATTTAGAAATAAAAAAGGCATCAAATAGATGCCTTTATTTAGATTAATGCATTAATTGCTATTCATCATCTTCAACAAGTGTCATCAACGAGGTATTACCGCCTGATGCCGTTGTATCTATACTGATGGTTTTTTCAGTAATTAAGCGCTTAATTAGCGTGTCGTAATACTCAGAGCTGATCACAGGCAGTATAGCGCCTTTACGTTGTGCAAGCTGTTGGCTGAAGTAGCCTAAGCGAGAAGAACGTGCAGCAACTACCGCACCGGCTAGGTGAGGATGCGCCAATATCGCTTGTAACTGATTTGGTTTAGCTACTTGGAAAACACCTTCAGCAACGCCGGTTGCAATAAACTTATCTCTAAAAGCAACCGCTTCATCATAAAATATTTCAGATGCTACCGTTATTACCGTGTTACCAGCAGCAAGCGCGGTAATAATCGATAGTGCCCAAAAGTTAAATGAGGTGCTCTTATCTGCGTAACATACTACACAGCCGCGTGCTTCAAGGTGAAGAGTGTTTGACTCACCCGTTGGTCCCGGTAAGGTTGTATATTTGCGCATGTGCTTTTCTAAGCGGTTTAACTGAGCACGTGCATCGGCAAGCGTTAACGCTAAATCGTCTGCAAGGTCGTCAATAATTTCAACGGTTGCTACTTTCGCTAATAATTGACGTACCGCAGAGACACGGTCGTTAAGTGGTGTTGCACGCCAAATTTTTTCATCGCGCATAGAGTTAACCATCAGCTTTTCTACTTGCTCATTTGCGCCACTGTAGTGGTGTAAATCAAGCTCATCTGGCGTTAGGTTGGTCATTTGCACGTTATCTGGCGATGCTTTTTCTTTTATTAAGCGTTGTAGGTAGTTTGGTCCACCCGCTTTAGGGCCAGTACCTGAGAGTCCTCGGCCACCAAACGGTTGTACACCAACAATTGCACCAATCATATTACGGTTCACGTATACATTACCTGCGCGCGACATTTTAGCTAAGTGTTCACAGCGCTCTTCGATACGAGAGTGAATACCCATTGTTAAGCCGTAGCCGGTGTTGTTAATTTGGTCGACAACACTATCAAGCTCACTCGCTTTAAAGCGAATCACATGTACACACGGGCCAAATACTTCACGTTTTAATACCGATAAGTCTTTGATTTCGTATAAACGTGGTGCAAAGAAAAATGCGCCATTTTCGCTGTTATCAGGAATTTTACACTCGTAGTGAAGTGTTGCATTACCTTTTAGGTATTCAACATGATCATTAAGTGTTTTCAGCGCTTTTTCATCAATTACAGGGCCTACGTCGGTAGAGAGTAGTGATGGGTCGCCAATATGCAACTCAGCAAGTGCGCCTTTAAGCATGTCGATAATGCCATCGGCTACATCTTCTTGAATAAATAGCACGCGTAATGCTGAACAACGTTGACCGGCACTTTGGAAACCAGAACTGATAACATCATCAACAACTTGCTCAGGGAGCGCTGTTGAGTCAACAATCATACAGTTTTGACCACCAGTTTCTGCAATTAAAGGCACCTGAATATCGTTACGTGCCGCTAATGTTTGCGAGATAAGCGTGCCCGTTTCAGTTGAACCTGTAAACATAACGGCTTGAATGCGCTCATCTGGCACAATGGTTTTGCCTACTTCGCTACCGCGAGCAATCACAGGCTGTACAACGTGCTCAGGTAAACCAACAGAAAGCATTAGTTCAATGGCGCGAAGAGCGATTAAGCTAGTTTGCTCTGCTGGTTTTGCAATTACTGTGTTACCCGTAACAATGGCCGCTGCAACTTGACCCAAGAAAATCGCTAGCGGGAAATTCCATGGGCTAATACATAAAATAACACCACGGGCTTCAAAGCGCTCATCTTGCGCAAGCTCTTCAGCACGGGCTGCGTAGTAACGACAAAAATCAACCGCTTCACGTACTTCATCAATACCATCTTGTGCTACTTTACCTGCTTCTTTAATACAGATAGCCACAAGTTCATCATGATGACGTTCTAAGATATCAGCAACGCGACGCAATAAATTAGCGCGCTCTTTTACAGGTGTTTGCGACCATGATTCAAATGCGGTTTCAGCGTTGGCTAGCAACACTTTCATTTCATCGCTATTTTGTAATTTAATATGGCCAATAATTTCTTTATGGTTTGCTGGATTTTTAACTGCCAGCGCACCCTCAGGTACTTGGCTTTCTTCAATTAAGTGCTCTTCAAACCAAGTGTCTAAATTTTCTTTAAACGGGGTGATCACGTTAATATCAGTTAAATCCATACCTTTTGAGTTGGCACGTTCTTCACCGTATAAATCAATTGGCATTTTTATTTGCGTGTTGTACTTATTACGTAAACCTTGCAGCGTTTCAACAGGATCTGGTAATAATGCTTCAACCGGTTGAGTGGTATCTACAATGGCATTTACAAATGATGAGTTAGCGCCATTTTCTAGTAAACGACGAACAAGGTAAGCAAGCAGGTCTTCGTGTTGGCCTACCGGAGCATATACACGACACTGAATTTTTTCTTCATTAACGATTTGGTCAAATAAAGATTCACCCATACCGTGCAAACGTTGGAATTCAAAACCCTGGTTATCACCTTTCGCTACTTCTAAAATAGTCGCAGCAGTATAGGCGTTGTGTGTTGCAAATTGCGGGTAAAGTACATCACGTGCTTCAAGCATTTTAATCGCACACGCTTTGTATGACACATCTGTGGTTGCTTTACGCGTAAACACCGGGAAAAAATCTAAACCATCTTGTTGTGTGGTTTTGATTTCGGTATCCCAGTATGCGCCTTTTACTAAACGCACCATCATTCTGCGACCCACGCGGGTTGCTAGGTCTGTTAACCATTCAATTACAAAAATAGCGCGTTTTTGATAAGCCTGAACCGCTAAGCCAAACCCTTGCCAATCGCCAAGGTCGTCATCGCTAAATACCGCTTCAATTACATCGAGTGAAATATCTAAACGGTCTGCTTCTTCAGCATCAACAGTAAACCCGATGTCGTATTTTTTAGCGGCAAGTGCAAGTTCTTTTAGTTTTGGAACGATTTCTTCCATTACGCGTTCTTTATGAGTGAACTCATAACGCGGATGAATAGCCGATAACTTTACAGAAATACCCGGGCTTTTAATCGGGCCACGACCATTCGCCGCTTTACCGATAGCATGAATCGCATTCATGTAGCTATCAAAGTAACGCTTAGCGTCTTTCATTGTGCGAGCGCCTTCACCTAGCATATCGTATGAATATACATAGCCTTTTTGCTCTTTTTCAGCAGCGCGCTCAATTGCTTCGTTAATGGTACGACCCATTACGAATTGCTTACCCATTATCTTCATCGCGAAGTTAACAGATTTACGGATAACAGGCTCGCCTAAACGACCAATTGTTTTTTTAAGTATGCCAAACTGCTGCTCTTTCGTTTTGTCGTTATAGTTAACCATTTTACCGGTTACTAATAATCCCCAAGACGAGGCATTAACGAATAAAGAATCACTACTACCTAAGTGAGAGCTCCAATCGCCATTTGCTAATTTATCACGTATTAATGTTTCTTGAGTTGCTTTATCAGGAACGCGAAGCAGTGCTTCGGCTAAACACATTAATACCACACCTTCTTCACTCGATAGTGAAAATTCATTTAATAGCGCATCAACACCGCTTTGACCATCTTGGTCTTTACGAATGTTTAAAACTATTTGGCGAGCTCTTTCCCATGCACGGCTTCGTGCTTTAACACCGACTTCTGCAAGTGGTAAAATGTGATCAATAACCGCATTTTCATCAATACGGTAAAAGTCACGGATCTTTTGTCTGATCGGACAAGTCGTTGTTAAATCGCCATTGAATAACATAAGCAACCCTCAGGAGTGTTAAGACTTAGGATAATTGTTAATTATCGCTAAATGTTGTTGGTGTAAAGCGTGCATTCTAATTAAAATCCAGCAGAATATGCTGGTTAATTTTGCCGTTTTACGATAATTTACAGGGCATATTATTAACTTATCCATATAAAATACTGATATGACTAATCCGAATAGATTACGCCTGCTTGATCGTATCGATATATCAATTTTAGACGTTTTGCAGCGCAATGGTAGAATTTCAAATGTTAACCTCGCAAAGCAGGTTAATTTAAGCCCCAGTCCCTGTTTAGATAGGGTTAAACGTTTAGAGCAAGAGGGCTATATTGAGGGCTATTTTGCTAAGTTAAGTGAGGAAAAGCTCAATCAAAGCTTAGTGGCCCACGTACAGGTATCGTTAGTTACCTCAAATACAGCGGTATTTAAAGTATTTCGTGAGCATATTCTTAAAATTAAGCAGGTTGTTGAATGTGATATGGTAGCCGGTGGCTATGACTACTTATTAAAAATTCGCGTTTCCAACATGGACGAATACAGAGAAGTATTAGGTGATTTGGTTGATATCCCAGGAGTCGGAACTCATCACACGTACATGGTGATAGAAAAAATCAAACAAGACCCTGGACTGCGTTTAGATATGTAATGCAGAGTATTTTATTAAAAATAAACTATAGCAGGCATAAAAAAAGCATCATTTGATGCTTTTTTTATGCCTGCTATAGTAAGTTAAGCTTATGCCCAACCTTCATAGCGTTTTCTACGTGATAACACGATAGTTAAGATAATTCCTAAGAACAAACCTAAAAATGCAATGGCTCCGCCGTATGTAAGTAACTGGCGTTTTTCTTTAGCACTGGTTGCTTGTTTTAGTTGTTGCTCTTGAGAAAGTTCACCTTGTAGTTGACTAATTTGTGCTAATAGTTGCGCGTTTTGTTCGGTTAGCTGTGAGTTTTGCTCTTGCAGCTCAGGTAACTCAACTTGCGCTTGGCGAAGTCTATTCTGAATAGTGCTCATTTCGTTATTAAGCGCTTGGTATTGTTGTTTCAAACCAGCTGATTCACTGATAAATTTTGCCTCTACCCAGCCTTCACGGTCTTTATCATCTTTAACTTTTATAAAGCCGTTTTGTTCATCAGATAACAAAGTGAGTTGTGTACCTGCATCTATTGAACCGAGTAAGCGATAGTCTTTACTGGCACCTGAGCGCATAAAAGTATACAAGTTATCGATTATATAAGCTGTTTTAGCATTAGTTGGCGACGTTGATTGAGCTTCCTCTGCTTGGCTCATAAACGGGGCGGCTGTTAAAAGCAGCCATAGTAAACAGTGTTTTAGCATTTATCTACCTTGTTAATCTAGCAGTGTCCGTTGTGAACGTGATTTTTATTTCGCATAAGTATATAGATAGTATGGATTTAATAGTTTAATAGCAAGACAGATATTGTAACCAGAGTATTTTGCATGCGGGTTTATGACTAAAAAATTTGCAATATAGGGCTGCTTTGTTTATTTTGAGCACTTATTAATTTTAAGGGTAATCCGCAAGCCTAATGGATACTGAGATAGAACTGAAATTTTTGGTATCAGATGACGTCATTCCACTGATCCCCTCATTAATTACTCAATTTGCAAAAACAGTCACAAACAAACCTTCTAAAAGTTTGCAAAATGCTTATTTTGATACACCAAGCAGAGAGCTAAGAGCACTCGATATTGGTTTTAGAACGCGTTGTACAGACGAGCGCTGTGAGCAAACAATCAAGCTGGCAGGAGAAGTAGTAGGGGGCTTACATCAGCGCCCAGAATACAATCTTCCAATAGAAACAAATCGACCAAATCTAATGGCGTTTGATTCATCAATTTGGCCTCACGGTATGCAAATAGATGCAATATCGCAAAATCTATACCCTATATTTAGTACTAACTTCATTCGCCGTACGTGGTTAATTGAAACGCAAAATGGTGCCAAAATTGAAGTGGTATTAGATAAAGGTGAAGTCGCTGCGTCAGGTAAAGTAGAAATCATCAGCGAGCTTGAAATCGAGCTGGTTGAAGGCAGACGTGAGGAGCTATTTGCTTTTGCCGATGTATTAGTGAGCCAAAATAATATTCGTTTAGGGCTCTATTCAAAAGCAGCAAGAGGCTATCGTCTTGCGGATGACTCACCGTTACAACCAAGTAAATCAATCGGTTTTGTTAAACTCAATAAGCAAGCGACTCAAGAGCAAGCCCTTATTGAAGCTATGGGTTTTGGTATTCGCTTTGTGCAAAAACACGAGCAATGCTATTTCGATAAGCCGAGCTTAAAAACATTAAAGCGCGTAACCGATGGCATTAGTTTAATTCGCCATAACTTTTGGCTGTTTGACGATATTGTGAGTAAAGAAAGTACCGAGCATCTTAGAACTGAACTTAAGTGGTTATTAAGCGAATTAGCATGGGTTGAAAATGCAATTCAGTTAAAAACTTATACCTCAAAGCGCCATGCTTTTTATAAAAAAATAAATAGCGCCCCAGCGTTAACGCAAGTTATTAACGATTTAAAAGAGTTACAGCCGAGCATTGACGATATTTTTTCGCTCTTTCATAGTGCCCGCTACAACCGTTTATTGCTGAGCTTAACCACATGGTTAATAAACAAGCAGTGGCGTAAAGATTGGAGCCAAGCAGAGCTACAAAATGCAGAGCAACCTATTGTGGATATTGCTCATCGCTTATTTGATAAAGATTGGAAAAACTTACACCGTTTACTCCCTAAAGAGCAAAGTTTAGCCGGTAATGATTACTTAAACTTTCGCACTCAATTAGAGAACAGTTTACTCAGTGGTAACTGTTTAGGCGCACTATTTAATAAAGATGAGCGATTAGAGTTTAGGCTTCCTTGGCTGGATATTTCTCATGGGATGTATGAGTTAAGCACACTTGATTATTTAAAACAGCTGTGTGGCGGGCAAGAAGATGCTCAACTGGCAAAAATACAACTATGGTTAGAACAAAAATCTGACTTTTTAGTCAGTGCCATGGAGCAAAGTCGAAACGCTTCATTTGATACAGAACCCTATTGGCTTTAATGGCTAAGCACTTTTGTGGCCGGACTTCGATGCAAAAGTGTATGATTTTTTCACTTTTTTGTTTTACTACAAATGTGTATTCACAGCCCTCTTGGCAATTGTACGAAAGTAAGCAAGGGGTGAGTGTTTATTTTCAGCGTTTAACTGACGATACCTTGAAAATGAAAGCTGAAACGGTGGTTAACAATGCCACCGAAGAGGATTTAGTTGCTTTACTCAGTGATACTGATACAGCTCCCCGCTGGATAGAAAATATTACTAAGGTTACGTTACTCAAAATTTTAAGCCCTTCAGAAAATCTTGTTTATAGTTATATTGACTCCCCTTGGCCTGTTAGTAACAGGGATGTGATTACTTATTCGTGCTATACAAAAGTGAATGACTTGCAAACGCAACTTAGTATTCACGCGCGCCCAGATTTTTTACCTCAAACTAAAGGGGTAATAAGAATAAGCACCTTAAATGCAACGTGGTTGTTAACTCAGCAGGCGGAAAATTTACATATTAGTTATCAAGTGTATGCGTTACCAGGCGGCAAGATACCTACATGGTTAAATAATCGGGTCGCTTTAAAAAGCACCCTTAAGACGCTAATAAATTTAGCTGAAACACTTGCTACTAAGCAGTACACAGCGAAGTCAACCGTCATTCGCACTGGGGATTGCACACATGGCGAATTGCCGTAGTTATAAGCAAAAAAGTGACCTAAGTGGTCACTTTTTTAAGTGGATATAAGCTAATTAGTATTTAGCGGATTCACCGTCTTTGGGTAAAGACTGCATTATAAACTCGCGTAAATCGTTATTAGAGCTTTCTAAATCTGCATGGCGTAGATACATCATGTGGCCACTGCGGTAGCCTTTAAAGCTTAATCTATCTTGCATTTTACCACTTGGATCTAATTGCCACATGGTGTACTTGGCATCAAAGTAATTGGTTGCACCGTCAAAATAACCCGCCTGAACCATCACATTTAAATAAGGGTTTTGAGCCATAGCTAAACGCAAATTTTCACCGGTATTGTTGCCGCTTCTGTCCCATGGGTGAACGTTACCAAATAAGTTATATTTGATATCGGTCTTGTAATTAAGCTCTTCACGAAGATAATAGTTAATTGCAGGAGTGAAAGAGTGCAGCCATGATGTAAGCTCTGCCCAGTAATCTGGTGATTCACCAGCATCGCGCTTATCTATGCCTAAATAACGAGAATCCAGTCGCCCGACCATTTGCCCGCGTTCACGCAATAACTCTTTCCAAAAAAACTGTGTTGGAATATCTAAGTTGTTTTGACTCACAAATGTTTCAGATAAACCTGCATATTCAGCCATTTTTTTAATAATACGACGTTTTTCTTCTGGCGCAATAAAACCGCCTTTTGCAAGCGCAGGGATGAGCTCATTAACAGTAAACTGTTCAACTTCTGGTAATAGCTCGTCTAAGTCTTTTGCTTGTAAATCGGCGTTTAGTGCTTTGTGATACCATGCTGTTGCAGCAAAGTAGGGTAGGCGGTTAGCGGCTTTTACTGGGCCGTCGCGTTTAATACCAATATCGGTAGGTGAAACGAGTACAACACCGTTAATATACATCCACTGACTATTTTGCAGCTCATGCGCTAAACCCGATACACGCGTTGTACCATAGCTTTCACCAATTAAAAATTTTGGAGAGCGCCAGCGTTCATTTCGAGATACAAAAGTATTAAGCCATTCTGCTAGGTACTTTATATCGGCATTAACGCCAAAAAATAACTCTTTTTGTTTGTCTTTAGGTAGAAGGTTACCGTCTTTATCTTCTACAACACGTGAATAACCTGTATTTACAGGGTTTACGTAAACGATATCGGCGACATCTAAAACTGAATAAGGGTTATCTTTTACACCGTAAGGTTGAATTGGGTAGCCTTCGTCGTCAATTTTTAAAACACGAGGGCCGGTGTAAGCTAAATGCATCCAAACCGATGCTGAGCCTGGGCCACCATTAAATGAAATAAGTAATGGACGCTTTGTTCTGTCATCTACTTTATCGCGGGTGTAGTAAGTGTATTGAAGGGTTGCGATGGCATCTCCCTTGTTATCCCATACCGGTTGTGTGCCTGTTGCTACCGTATACGAAAATCGTTCGTTATTTATTTTTGCTTTATGCTGAGTAACTACTTTACTGTCGATATCAATACGGCGTTGATTATCGGCAAATGTTGCACTTGTAAATGTGAGTGCAATTGCGGCAATGGGTAAAAATAGACTTCGACTAAATTTCATAAGTAACCCTTTTTTATTTTATGTACTGCAGTTATAGCGATATTTCACTAAAAAACAAAAGTATTGAGACTAGCTGCCGATAATAATCGTTGAGTCTATGTAATTACCGATTAAGCTTTTTAAGTAATCAGTCGCTAAGCTTTACTTTATATCAAAGTGATTTTTAAAAAACGCACAAGCACCTTAAAGGGTGAACGTAAATGAAAGGGAGTTTATGCAACGGGTTTTAATTGTTGAAGATAATATAAGGGTACAGCAGGTACTCAAACATATTGCTGCGCATTACCTTGATGTGCGCGTTGATTTTGCTCGTTCATTTTCTCAATGTCAAAAGTTACTAAGCCAAACCAGCTATTCGCTTGCGTTGGTTGATTTATCTGTTGGTGGGCAAATCGATACTGATATAACTCGCTTTACACTGTCGCAAGGTATCCCCACGCTGGTGATGACAACGCAAACAGATGAACATACACGTTTAAAAATGCTGGAATTAGGTATTATCGATTACGTCATTAAAGATAATCGCGACTCTTATCTTTATGCGATTAAATTTGTAGCACAGTTATTGCGTAACCAGGGGCGCAAAGCGCTGGTTGTAGATAATTCCTTATTGAGCAGTAGCTTGGTTAAGCAAATGCTCGAAAAACAATTGTTTGACGTCATTACTGTTGATAATAGTGCGCAAGCTCTTCATATACTTGAGCATGATCAGGAAATCAACTTAGTGATCACTGACCATAACTTATCAGGTATGAATGGTTTTGAATTAATTAGAGCTATTCGTAATATTAAAAGCCGTGAGCAATTGGCCATTATTGGTTTAGCTGATGTATATAGTTATGGCGTTGCTGCACGATTTATTAAATCAGGTGCGAATGACTTTTTAACTAAGCCCTTTACTCATGAAGAGTTTCATTTTCGAGTGGTGCAAACTATGGAGTCAATATGGCTAAGTAATGCTAAAAAGCCGGCTTTGTCTCTCGATGCGACAGAGTAACTCTAATCTTAAATTACCTGAACTCTGGTTGAAATAGATTTTATTAGCCAGAGTTCAGATTAGGCACATTATCAATGTTTATTTGGTGGGAGTGTAACGGTTAGTTAAGACGACTATTTACGTATTTATCGACTCGCACCAATCCTGCATTTTGCTTAAAAAAAGCGCACCTAAATGGTGCGTTTTTTTGTTTTTTATATTTTTTAATTTAATAAGGCTTTGTTTTTATTGTCAATTTAAAGGTGGCACAAAGGTTGGATTGTATAGAGCAAATACAATAACAAGCTAGTGTCCTAAGGGGGCCTTTGTGAAAATGATCAGTGCAATAATAAAGCCATTCAAACTAGATGATGTGCGTGAAGCACTCGCTGATTTAGGCATCGAAGGAATGACAGTGGTTGACGTTAAGGGGTTTGGACGTCAAAGAGGTCATACAGAGTTATACCGTGGTGCAGAGTACCAAGTTGACTTTATACCTAAAATTAAACTTGAAATTGCCACTCGTAGTGAAAATTGCCAACGCGTTGTAGAAACCATTACCAAAGTTGCTGGAACGGGCAAAATTGGTGACGGCAAAATTTTTGTTTACGACTTAGATCAAATCGTCCGTATTCGTACTGGCGAACTTGATGATGACGCAATTTAAGGGGGCAACATGGAAAATACAATTATAGAGCTGAAGTTTTCGCTCGATACGTTTTACTTTTTAATCTCTGGCATCTTAGTTATGTGGATGGCAGCCGGTTTTGCAATGTTAGAAGCTGGTTTAGTGCGCTCAAAAAATACCACAGAAATTCTAACTAAAAATATCGCACTTTATTCTATCGCTTGTACTATGTTTTTATTGGTTGGCTACAACATTATGTATGTAGACAACGTTGAAGGCGGAATTATTCCTTCATTTGGTGGCTTAATAGGTAGCGAAGCAGCAGATGCTAATCACTCACTAGAATCTGACTTTTTCTTCCAAGTAGTATTTGTTGCAACGGCTATGTCTATTGTGTCTGGCGCCGTAGCGGAGCGTATGAAGTTATGGGCTTTCTTAGTGTTTACAGTAGTACTAACAGGATTAATTTACCCAATTGAAGGTTACTGGACATGGGGTGGTGGCTTCTTATCTGAATTAGGCTTTGTTGATTTTGCAGGCTCTGCCATTGTACATGCAACTGGTGCAGCTGCAGCGCTTGCGGGTGTAATTCTACTGGGGGCACGTAAAGGTAAATATGGTAAAAATGGTGAAATTTACCCAATTCCAGGTTCAAACTTACCACTTGCTACATTGGGTACATTTATTTTATGGATGGGTTGGTTTGGCTTTAACGGTGGATCACAGTTATTAATTTCAGATAAAGAAAATGCAACTGCAGTGGGTCAAATACTACTTAATACCAATGCTGCGGCAGCTATGGGTGCAATTTCAGCCTTGTTCTTATGTAAATTATTATGGGGCAAAGCCGATTTAACCATGGTACTTAATGGTGCACTTGCAGGCTTAGTGGTTATTACTGCAGATCCATTATCACCTTCACCATTAATGGCGTGTTTATATGGCCTATTAGGTGGCTCGCTAGTTGTACTGAGCATTGTGGCTCTTGATAAAGTAAAAATTGATGATCCTGTAGGTGCCATCTCTGTGCATGGTGTATGTGGCATACTTGGTGTGGTTTTGGTACCTGTTACTAATGCAGAGGCTAACATTGTGGCGCAGTTAATTGGTTTACTATGTATCATTGGTTTTGTGTTTATCGCTTCATTCATTGTTTGGGCAGTCTTAAAACAAACCATGGGTATTCGTGTTACCGAAGAGGAAGAGCTAAACGGTATGGATCAACATGATTGTGGTATTGATGCTTACCCAGAGTTTGTTTCAGTAAGAAGTAATTAAAAGTAAAAGTATTGTGTGTTCAATCAAAGCCCTACTGAGTTAGGGCTTTTTTGATTTCAGGGAGGGTTAATTTTTCAGGTGTTAGAGTAATGTGATAAGCTCTTCGCGTTAAATCAACCTTTGGAATATATTACACTTAAATGGCTGAAAAAAAGAAAACACCGACCAGCAAATCCCCGACTAAGCGTGCTACTAAGTCATCTAAAACATCAGCGCGAAAAAGTGCTGCAAAAAAAGCCGCAAGTTCGGCTAAACGGCCATTTTTAAAAACGTTGTTTTCTATTTTTTGGAAACTAAGTCTGGCGACTTTCATCGCTGTAGCACTCTATTTTATTTATCTTGATGCAAAAATCACCCGCCAATTTGAGGGCAATAAATGGCAACTTCCAGCCCAAGTGTATGCGCGTTCAATGACCTTTTTCCCAGGGCAGTTTTTATCTGAGCAAGAAGTTTTATGGGAGCTTAAACGTTTAAATTACACGGCAGTTAATCGCTTGAGCCGCACAGGGCAATATATTAAAGCAGCCAATAGTATTAAGATTTTTCGTCGTGATTTTGAATTTTATGATGGTTTAGAGAGCGCTCATGTAATTGAACTGCGCTTTTCTGGAGAAAAGGTTGCCAGTATTAAGGATAAATTTGGTCGTCGCTTAAACACTGCCAGATTAGAGCCTGTGCAAATAGCCCGTATAGGTAATGACTCAAAACAAGACCGTGAATTTGTGCCATTAGATAAATTTCCAGACATGCTTAAAAATGCTTTGTTAGTGGTCGAAGACCGCGATTTTTATGAGCATCACGGGGTATCGGTATTTTCTATTTTACGCGCTTTGTATACCAATATTCGCGCAGGAAGAACCGTACAAGGGGGCAGCACACTCACGCAACAGCTAGCTAAAAATATTTACCTTACTCGCGAACGTTCGTTAGTACGCAAAATCAATGAAGCCTTTATTGCGCTTATTCTTGATTATCGTTACTCAAAAGATCAGATTCTCGAGGCCTATTTAAACGAAGTCTACCTAGGTCAGTCTTATAACCAAGGTGTGCATGGTATGGGATTAGCGGCCGAGTTTTACTTTGCAAAACCCGTTGATGAACTCGAGTACGACCAAATTGCCCTGCTAGTGGCCATGGTTAAAGGCCCTTCTTATTACAATCCACGACGTTACAAAGAACGTGCTATGGAGCGTCGTGACTTAGTGCTGCGTTTAATGGTCGATAATAAACTTATTTCCACCAAAGAGTATCGAGCCTCGTTAAAGCGCGCCATTGATATTGCGCCAATGAAAGCCAGCTTGCAAAAGTCTTACCCAGGTTACTTAGAGTTGGTTAATCGCGAACTGAAAAAACTGCTACCTGATCAAGAAGTATTAGATGCGGGAGTACGCGTATTTACCTACTTCGATTTGCAAAAACAAACCGCAATGGAAGAATCGATTCAGGCCAGTTTACCTTACTTGGAAAGACGTCCAAATACCAAAGAATTAGAAGCGGCGATGATCTCCATTAATGTTGAAAAAGCGGGTGTATCAGCGCTAGTATCCGGACGTGATGTGCGCTATTCAGGGTTTAACCGCGTGCTCGATACCAAACGCAATATTGGCTCATTAGTTAAACCGGCAGTGTATTTAAGTGCACTGCAGCTTCCTCATTATAATTTAGCGACGTTGCTTGATGATTCACCTGTTCAAGTCACTAATGAAGAGGGAAATATTTGGCAGCCTGAAAACTTTGATCGTCAATATCGAGGTGCTGTGCCACTTTATAAAGCATTTAGCCACAGTATTAATATTCCGGCAGTTAACTTAGGGCTTGATGTTGGGGTCGATAAAGTCGCTAACACGCTCAGGGGCTTAGGAGCTAAAGGTTATATTAATGAATACCCATCGTTGTTATTAGGGGCTATTGAAATGTCGAGCTTTGAAGTGGCGCAGCTTTATACCACTATTGCTGCAGATGGCGAATATAGAGAGCTGACGTCTATCTCTGCGTTAACCGACTCGGTTGGTAAAGTACTTTATAAGCATAAAGTGAGTAACGAACAACGTTTTGCTAAAGATGCCATGTATATGACCAAATACGCTATGAAGCGGGTAACTAAAGATGGCACCGCTAAACGCTTAAATTTACATTTTCCGTCGATTCAGCTCGCAGGTAAAACAGGTACCAGTAACGAATTACGCGACAGCTGGTTTGCTGGGTTTGATCAAAATACAGTGACGGTTGCATGGCTTGGCCGTGACGATAATAAAAGCACCGGCTTGACTGGTAGTGTAGGGGCGCTTGAAACCTATATTCGTTATTTAAAACCGCTAAATCCGCAAGCTATTGCCGATACGCGTCCGCCTTCAATTCGGTGGGCATTTGTTAACGAGCAAACAGGTAAGCAAGCACCACCAGGCTGTGGAAAAGTGATTCAACTACCACTCAGAGCCAGTGAGTTTAAACCAAGACCCCAATGTATTCGCTAAGGAATAAAAACAAAAAAAGCCCGAAAGGGCTTTTTTATGAGTAAGCATTCATATGAGCTAAACGTTATAGCTTAGCAAAAGCGCGCTCTGCCGCTTCAATTGTTGCTTGAACTTCTTGCTCTGTGTGCGCAGCACACACAAAACCGGCTTCAAACGCTGATGGTGCTAAATAAACTCCTTCTTCAAGCATTAAGTGGAAGAACTTTTTAAAGCGTTCTAAATCACATTCAGTGGCTTGTTGGTAAGTAGTTACTTTTTCTGCATCAGTAAAGAAAAAGCCATACATGCCGCCAGCGTAGTTAGTCGTTAAGGCAATGCCTGCTTTCTTAGCTGCAGCTTCAAAGCCTTCACAAATCGCTTTACTAATAGCTTCTAATTTTTCGTGAACGCCAGGTGCACTTAGTAACTCAAGTGATTTTAAACCTGCAGCCATAGCAATTGGGTTTCCTGAAAGTGTACCCGCTTGATAAACTGGGCCTACAGGGGCTATGTAATCCATAATTTCTGTTTTACCACCAAACGCGCCTACTGGCATGCCACCACCAATTACTTTACCTAAACAGGTTAAGTCTGGTTTGATGTTGTAGTAAGCCTGAGCGCCACCAAGGGCTACACGAAAACCTGTCATTACTTCGTCAAAAATAAGCACAGATTGGTACTGATCACAGACTTCACGCAGTCCTTCTAAAAAGCCAGGTACTGGTGGGATACAGTTCATGTTACCTGCAACTGGCTCAACAATAATACACGCGATTTCATCGGCGTATTTAGCAAAAATAGCTTTCACTTCTTCAATATTGTTAAACGATACCGTGAGTGTATGCTTAGCTAAATCTTCAGGAATGCCCGGAGAGTTAGGTACACCCATAGTTAATGCACCAGAGCCGGCTTTTACTAGTAATGAGTCTGCATGGCCGTGGTAACATCCTTCAAATTTTAAGATTTTGTCACGACCAGTAAAACCACGGGCTAAGCGAATTGCACTCATTGTTGCTTCAGTACCAGAGCTTACCATACGTACTTTTTCGATTGATGGTACTAGCTCTTTAACTTTTTCAGCCATTAAAATTTCAGCTTCAGTAGGCGCTCCGTAGCTTAAACCATTTTCTACCGCATCATGCACTGCTTGTTTAATTTCAGGGTGATTGTGGCCCATAATCATTGGACCCCAAGAGCCAACATAATCGATGTAACGGTTGCCATCAGCATCAAATGTAAACGCGCCCTGTGCTTTAGTAATAAACAGCGGAGTACCACCTACACCATTAAAAGCACGCACTGGTGAATTTACCCCACCAGGAATAGAGTCTTGAGCTCGTTTAAATAAGTCTTGGCTAATTGTCATGAAAAATCCTATTGTTTTATCACTTTAAAAATAAGAGCTTAGCTATCGCGTTTGCGGCTAAACCAAGGAACGTCTACTTCATACTGCTCAACTTTGTTTTCTACGCCGAGGGTTAAAGCAAACAGTGCCATACGAATAAGAACGCCATTTTGTACTTGGCGGAATATTGCTAGATTGTCGTTAGCATTTAAGTCGTTATCAAGTTCGTTTGCCTCTAAACGGCTATCGCGAGGAAGCGGATGCATTAATACCGAATTAGGTTTGCAATGGCTATTGTAAATAGACTGGCTAATTCTAAATCCACCACGGTACTTGTTGGCTTCTTCTTGCGACGGAAAACGCTCTTCTTGAATGCGTGTTTGATAAACGATATCGGCTGCTAAGTTACCTTCCATTTTATCGACCAGCTCAATTTTATGTCCTGCATTTTCAACGGCAGATAAAATCGAGTCAGGCATTTGTAAGCCATTAGGGGCGACCATTGAAAATCGAATGTCTTTGTAATGGCATAATAACTTTGATAGCGAGTGAACGGTACGACCATATTTTAAATCGCCGACTAGCGCAATATGCATACCATCAATATTTTGATCGAAGCGGCTAAGTTCACGCTCAATGGTTAGTAAATCAAGCAGTGCTTGAGTAGGGTGCTCATTAGGGCCATCGCCACCGTTTATTACTGGTACGCTGCAGCCTGTTGCAAATTCAGCTACAGAGCCTGAGTCAGGATGGCGCATTGCAACCGCATCAGCATAGGCTGAAATAACACGTGCGGTATCATATAGAGACTCGCCTTTAGCAAGCGCTGAGCTTTGCATACCGGTGGTTTCACGAACTAGTCCACCGAGTAAATTAAACGCAGTGCCAAAACTAACACGAGTACGCGTACTAGGTTCAAAAAATAGATTCGCTAAAATAGCGCCTTCAAGCACATTGGTACGCTTTTGTTTTTTTGCGTATGGCTCCATTTTTTTTGCCACAGTAAATATACGTTCAATACAGTCTCGATCGAGTTGATTAACAGAGAGTATATTTTCACCTTGGAAACTGAACATGGGGTTATTCCTAGTTATTCAAAAAGGCGCGATAATCCATAAAGGAGCACGCAATCGCGCGTATTATACAAACTTAGTTTGCGACTTGGCAGTGTAATTTATAATCCTGTATTTAAAAGCTTGGCTTAATTATGGCTAAGGCAACTATTACGAGTAACGCTAAAACAGGTAGTTCGTTGAAAATTCGGTAAAACCGATCGCTTTTAGTATTTCTATCGTGTTTAAAATCAGCTAATAACTTGAAACAGTAGCCATGATAAATATATAAAATGATTACCAGCACTAGTTTGTAATGCAACCACATGCTGTAACGAAACCATTCGCGGCCGTATTCAAAGATGGTTAACACGCCAAATACTGCGGTAAGCACAGCAAAGGGAGTAACAAAATAAAGTAGCCGACGTTCCATTACTTTTAGCATTGAGTTACACGATTTTTCTTCACTCATAGCGTGATAAACAAAAAGGCGAGGTAGGTAAAAAATACCGGCAAACCAAGCAATCATAAAAAATACGTGCAAGGTTTTGTAAATTAATAATGCGCTCATATTGTTCTCATTATTGTTAAAGTAAACTGTTGCGTATGGTTAGAATATGATGGATTTGATCCCACCGTAGTAATCCCATAATTTGTTGATTATCTAGCAAGTTATACACATAAAGCGCGCCACTGCGTTTATCATTTAAAATTTCAAATGCATCTGCAAGGGTGGCTTGGCTGCTAATACCTTGTAAGCTAATGTATTTTATATTGACCGCCTGATCAGACATTAAACTTAAGTCATATTCAGCTAGGCGATAACCATTTTCTTCGTCAAACACAATTAACGGTGTTTGGCTGTCCATGGCATCTAGGCTGTTTTTTATTTGCTCTTTATCATCGGAGTAGAGCAGTTTAAAGTCTTCATCCATATCATCCATCACCCCTACTTTTTGTAGGGCTTCAGTGGCGGGAGATACATGGTAAGGTAATCCCTGAAAGTCTAATTGCTGTAAAAATATAGAGCGGTTACCAAATACCTGCAAAGCTGTAACGTAGGCGGTGGTAATGACGATCATCGCCGGTACAATAATTTCCGGTGAAGAGGTCAGCTCCATCACGGTGGTCAGTGCTGCTAAGGGGGAGTGCAACGTTGCCGCCAGTAAGCCTGCCATGCCAAGCACCCCATAAGTACCAGCTATGTCAGTTCCTGGGCTAATAAACTGGGCAAAAAATGCCATTAAAGTGCCGGTTAAAACGCCAAGTCCAATAACCGGACCAATTAACCCACCAGGAATACCTAAGCCAATAGCAAACAAGGTGGCTAATAACTTAGCAATTAAAATAGTGGTAAGTAGTTGCATGTTTTCAGGTGACTCTACAGCAATGGTTATCGCACTCATCCCTGAGCCCATAGCTTGTGGAACTGCATAGGCAATTAAGCTGGCAATACACCCTGCAATTATTAAACGAGGAAACATACTTAGTGGTTTAAAGGTTTTAATAATCAGCATTAAGTTTTGATTAAAAGCATAAGCCACCGCGCCCAGCCCCATGCCGCACAAAATTAAATAGGGGTAATGCCAACCACTTAAGGGGGCAATGCTTATTAGCGCAAGTTCTGAGCCTTCACCAAATACAAATTGAGTGGCTAATGCGCCGGTAACGGCTGCGAGCATTATCGGCACAAAAATATGTACTTTGTATTCTCTGAGCACCACTTCCATTACAAAAATAACTGCAGCAAGCGGGGTATTGAACGACGCAGCAATTCCCGCGGCAACGCCACATCCACTGAGGGTACGCATAGCGTTGTGAGGTAAGTGTAATTTATTCGCTAATATGCTTGCTCCGGCGGCTCCCATGTGAACTGATGGGCCTTCGCGGCCAACAGAGAAACCGCTGATCAGCGCCAGTGCACCACCAAAAAACTGATTAACCGTGTTATACAGTGGCATTTGCCCGTAATGGCGCTTGATTCTGTGTATTACAAAAGGAATACCTAAGCGGTAATGTTTAAAGCCAGTGAAAGCCGCAAATGTAGCTATTAATAACGCTGCCACTAAGGGCATTAATACCCGTTCTAAAGTGGGTAGAGTGGTAAAATCGTCAGGGGTTTCTAGAAATAAGCTTTGAAAAAATAAAATGGTTAAGCGGAACAGTATAATAAAAAATGCAGCAATTAATCCGGCACTTACGCCTAATAAGCATAATTGTACGGATGTTTTTGGTTTTGCTAATCGACGTCTCAGTCGCTCAAGCCACATGCTTTATTTCCCCGTAGCATTTTTAGGGGTCAAGTTTATCAAAATAGTCTAGGGAAGTCCTTGAGATTTTTAACATCAGATTAATTTAAATTTAATTTATACTGCATCTATTCACAGAGTGAGCTAAACAAGCCATGTTAGCATTGGAGCGTGGAAACATGGATTATAACTATACTTGATTAAAATACTCAGGTATTAGATAATCTCGCGCATTAGCATTAAGGTATTGAGGGTTATAAGATGTCTGAAGAATTACCCATTAAGTTTAGCGACGCAGCTGCTGTGCGTGTTAAACAGTTAATCGACGAAGAAGAAAACCCAGATCTAAAACTGCGTGTTTATGTTACAGGCGGTGGGTGTTCAGGTTTTCAATACGGTTTTACTTTTGATGAAAAAGCAAACCCGGGCGATTTAGAAATTGTTAAAAATGGGGTTACCTTAGTCATTGACCCTATGAGTATCCAGTATTTAGTTGATGGTGAAGTTGACTACACTGAAGGATTAGAAGGGGCACGCTTTTTTGTCTCTAATCCTAATGCGACCACCACATGTGGCTGTGGCGCTAGTTTTAGCGTATAAAAATATCGTTATCCAAAAAAACCGCTTAATCAGCGGTTTTTTTATGTCTGTAGTAATTATAACTCAGTTGGGCTGTATTCTGTTATTTGCATTATCAACACAAAAAAACCAAGTACAAACGCTGAGAAAGCTAAAATATAGATAAAGCCTTTTTTACCCTGCTTTAATGGGATTGCATAATGACGCAAAAAAAAGTACCACCCCAAGCATAAAATAATAGGCAGTAAAAAGAGTAGTCTAAACATGATTTAATCTCTATCAGCTAGGGACAATAAACCCTAATAATAAACAGCTTATTTTTAAATGAAACAAAAAAGTTATAAAAATATTTAACCTTATTCAGACTTGGTAAATATTTGTTGTTAAACTTTAATCGCAGAATTACTAATTAATCATTCAGATCAACGGTGAATGGTATATAATGTATCCAAGAATGAAACGGGCAAGGTTTCATTTTTCACAATAATAAAGAGTTAGTACATATTTGAGCGTTTTTTGTTGGTTGAATTGTAAGCGTTTACACTGCGCTTAAGTCAGTGGCAGTGAGTTTATGGTGTTGACGACGATGAGCACTTGGCAATATGTACAGTTAAACAACGAGTAGGAGTTGTATATGATGGGTAAAACCGTATCTTCGGAAGAAAATGCAAAGTTAACAAAGTGGCTTAAAACTAAGCGCCATGAAAAAGGCTATACAATGCGCAGCTTAGCGCAAATTTTGGGCACGCCACATTCTTTTATAGGCAAAATAGAAAACCAAGAGCGTCGTTTAGATGTGATTGAGTTCGTTCGCTATTGTAATGCATTAGAAGTCGACCCGTATGAAGCATTAAGCTTAATTAAAGCTGACTAACGCTTTCTTTTTGGCTGTAATCGTAAAGTTAAATTAGCGTCTACAGCCAACACTAGTGCAGGGAAGCATTAGGTATTTTTATGATAATTTTGCTCTAGCGCATATAGTTTGTGTCTTATTAGGTATAAAAATACTAATGAAGGTAACACCATAAGCGCTGTTAAGACAAAGAATAATGACCAATTCCCCATCAGCCAATCATCAATAACCACGCCGCTGTAACTCGATAATAACGTACGCCCTAAGTTTCCCAAGGATGCCAATAGCGCATAATGAGTGGCGCTAAATGCTCTATCACACAGCATAGATATAAAAGCAACCATTGCCACTAAAGACCACGCTTGGGTAAAGCCATCAACCACAATTGCCATTGCATATAAGTGTTCTTGTGGCCCAGCTAAAGCAATCCAAGAGAACATTAAGTTAGATGCTGCCATGGCTACACCACTAATAAACAAGCCTTTTACTATGCCATATTTGTGGTTAAAAATACTGCCCAAAAAGGCAAATATGATAGTAATTAAACCTGTGCCAAGCTTGGAGTAATTTGCTATTTGGGTATTGCTAAAGCCGACTTCTTTATAAAATACAATCGACATTCGCGCTAAAAATGCCTCACCAATTTTAAATAAGAAAATAAACGCCAGCAGTGCTAGTGCAGTTTTAACCCCATTTTTAGCAAAAAAGGTTTTAAATGGGTCAACCACGGTAACCCCTAGCCATGCGAGCGTTTTTGTAAGCGGTGTTTGTTTAGTCGTTGCGAGCTTTTCAAGGTAAACACGTTCTAGCTCGGCATGAACGGCTTCGCGATTTGATTGCGGCTCTTTAGCCCAAAATACACAGCTAATTAATAACAGCATAATCGCAGATAAAAAATAATACACCTGCGGCCAGTCTATGTTTGGCATATCTGCCATGTAAAAGGGCACAGCCCCTAATAAAGCATAACCTGTCCACCAACCTGATGTAGCCATTGCGGCGGCTGCGGTGGCTTTGTGAGATTCATTTTCACTAAGAGTGTCTATTCGAAAGGCGTCAATTGCAATATCTTGCGTGGCAGAGGCTATGGCGATCAGCAAACACAGTGCGGCGGCAACCGCTAGGTTTGCTTTCAAATCAAGTCCTGCAAGTAGCAATGTGCCAAGCAAAATAAAGCTTTGGCAAAACAGTATCCAACTACGGCGCTGACCAAGCCAGTTGTACAAAAAGGGCAGTTTAGTGCGGTCTATCAAAGGCGACCATAAAAAATTGATACTGTAGGCACCAAACACAATACCAAATAGGCCAATCATGCTGCGGCTCAACCCTTCATCTTTAAGCCAAGCCGACATTACCGAGCCAATTAACACCCACGGAAAGCCACTGCTCATTCCAAATATAAAAACATTAATTAAACGTTTATCTTTAAAATAAGAAAAATATTCGCGAACAGAAAGTGTGCTATTCATAGGGGCTCATTGGCTCATAGAAAGAGCAGCCAAAGCTGCTCTGATAAAAAGTTATAAAGGAACTTGTTCAAGCACCTTGATATTTAATATAACAACCGGTTTTTCAGGAACAAAGTTGTAGCCAATTTTGTCATTAAAACCCGTTTTTACAGCCATGATTTTATCGAGCGTCTCATAACCCTCCATAACACTGCCAAACACGGCAAATCCCCAATCACGCCCAGGATTTAAGTGGTCATTGTCATCCATGTTAAAAAAGAACTGACGCGTTCCAGAGTGTGGTTCACGGTCTTGATAAGCCATAGCAATGCTATACATATCATTAGTTAAGCCGTTACCGCTTTCATTAAAAATAGGGTCGTTTTCATGCAGGCCATCGTAATCTTTATCATAACCACCCCCTTGAATCACAAAGTCACGATCATTTTCTACATCGCGTTCTACACGGTGAAATACACTGCCTTGATAGCTCTTATCAGACACATAAGTCAAAAAGTTATTGACCGTAATCGGGGCTCTTGAACGGTCTAGCTCAACCACAATACTGCCCAGCGATGTCACAATTTCTACCCGAGGGAAAATATTATCTTTTTGTACAAAACGGCCCTCTTGAGCCGCTAAACTACTGACGCTAAAAAATAAGCTTACGCAGATTAAAAAAAGTTGCTTCATTATTAACCTTCTAAAAATGCAATTAATTCAGGGTCAGATACAATGCGGGTAATTAACTGCTCAGTCAACTTATTGAGCTGACCCTCAACTTTTGCCCTATCGTGACCAAGTGGTCCAGATAAATTAGCATTACCGCTGTAGCGCTTACTAAAATTACTGGTTGGGCGAATTACCCGTACTTCAAATTCAATCTTGGCATCACTGGTATGGCTCATTAGCTTTTCTGTAACCACAGCTTGCAGTGCGTGAATATCTAACTCAAAGCGCAATTGCGCTAAATTAGAAATGCTAGCGCCATTGCGACTAAGCGCACTGTCTAATGCACTTTTAACTGACTCAGTAATACCCGTGCTGGCAATGGTTTTGGTTTTGCTTGATTCAATAAGCTTTAAGGTTGCACTGTCACCACGTAAATCAATTACACTGGTATTTAAGCTGCTATTTATTGAGCTTATTTGCCCACTTTTATACACAGGGTTAAGAATAAGTTGGTTAGGCTGGCTCGCACATCCCGAAAAAACCACCAATGTACAACAGCTCAATAATGTCTTTATGAGTTTCATTTATAACGTTCCACTATTTTTAGTTGCGCTAAGTACCACAAACTTTTTATTAGAGCCCAATAAAGTACAGTTACCAAACATACGGTTTAGTTTGTCGTGGTAATCTAAATGACGATTACCAATAATACGCAGCTCACCACCTTCCTTTAATGTGTCTTTTGCTTGCTTGAACATTTGCCACGCGATGTGGTCGGTAACCGCTTGTGCTTGGTGAAAGGGCGGGTTGCACAATACAATATCAGCGCTTTCACGTTCAAAGTCAGTTAAACAATCATTCTCTATAAAGGTGCATTGTTCAAACTTGTCTTCCATGTTTAATTCAATGTTGAGTCGAGCTGATTCAACCGCCATATACGACTCATCAACAAAGCTAATATGAGCATTAGGACAGCGCGCTAATGTCATTAAACCAACCACGCCATTACCACAGCCTAAATCAATAATATTTTTGGCTTTATTTGTTTGCGGTAAATAATTAAAAAAGAAACGCGCGCCAATATCAAGTGAATCACGTGAAAACACATTAGCATGATTACTTATTGTAAAATCAGTGCCTTCGAGCGGCCAGCTTACTGGGAAATCTGCGCCTTTATAACCGCCAGCGGCTTGGCTAATAATTAAACGTGATTTTTTTACCGCGAGGCTTGTTTTCGTCTCACCAATAAAATCTTCAAATGCTTTAATAGTAGAGTTATGCACGTCTTTAGTTTTTGCTGCGCCAATAACCGGTGTACCTGGCGCGAGCACTTCGCTTATTTCAGATAACTGATACTGTAAAAAAGCCAACGTGCGTGGTACTTTTACTAACACTAGGTCTACTTGCTCAGGTAAAGCCGATAAACTATCAAGCTGGCTAAACGCCGTCGTTGCGATTTTGTTTTCCGCCAAGTTATAAGCAGCCGCCTGATGGCTAATATATGAGTCGTTTACTGAACAAACTGTTAATTGTTGTTTGCTAAAGTAACAGCTAAGTGCACCAAAGCTGTCGTTTAAGATCAGTAACGAGCGACAATCAGGGTAGTGTTCATTGACATAGTCAATGAGGTATTCGTCTGCTGAATCCCACGCTTGTAAGCTGCGGTTTTTTTGATCCAAAGGAAAGCGTTCAAGAGTAAAGGTGTTATCGCCGAGCGTAGCTTGCGTAGTCATAATAGTTTAATGATCGGTAATCAAATGATAGGTAAATTCTAACATGCAACCGCCAAACGCCAACCCCCAACTTTTACCAAATGGCTTTTCTTATCAAAGTAAGGTGCTTAGTGCGCAAAAAAGCCTCGATTTATTTTACTATTTGCAGCAAAACCTAAACTGGCAACAGCCAAACATTACAGTGTTTGGTAAAACGGGGCCAATACCAAGGCTGCAATGCTTTATCAGCGAAGAAAATCTTGAGTACGGCTATTCTGGGCATAAACTCGATTTAGAGCCTTGGCCAGACGTATTACTTGCAATGCGAACACGTTTAGAGAATCACCTACAGCAACCATTTAACTCAATTTTGGTTAATTATTATCGGGATGGCCATGATTGCATGGGCTGGCATAGCGATGATGAGGCGCAGCTCGGTCCTGAGCCTACAATAGCGTGTGTGTCACTTGGTGCAGAACGGTTATTTAAGCTAAAACATAAAGCGAGTAACAATGTGACTAACATTAAACTTCAAAGTGGCAGTTGTTTAATAATGAGCGGCCAAAGCCAACAAAATTATCAACATGCGCTGCCTAAACAAACAACACTTAAACACCCGCGGATCAGTTTAACGTTTCGCTATATTAATTAAATAGCATTAGCCATGGTGTAGCCGCAGTTGTTATAGTAAGCACATAACTGAATTTTGAGGGTGGTTTTTATGTCAATGCAACAACAAATACGTGACAAGCTAGCAAATGCTATTGCGTGTAAGCATTTAAATGTTATTAACGAAAGCCATATGCACAGTGCGGGGACTGAATCTCACTTTAAAGTGATTGTAGTCAGTGAAGAATTCGCTGGTAAGCGATTATTGCAGCGTCATCGTGAAATTAATGAAATTTTAAAAGATGAGCTGGCAAATCATATTCATGCGCTTGCTATGCACACTTACACTCCTGAGGAATTTACAGAGCACGACGGCGAAGCGCCGCAGTCACCTAATTGCATGGGCGGCTCAAAAGTTGGATAACAGGTAATAGTGGATTGGTTTGAGCAGTGAGTAACTGATCAGATCAGTTTTTTTTGTTTTAGCCTTTAAACTAGCGCTAATTTTTATTGTAAAAGATATAGGATGATCAATGGTCATTAAGCCTAAAATTCGCGGATTTATCTGCACCAATGCACACCCAGTTGGCTGTGCAGAGCATGTTCAAGAACAAATTAATTATGTTAAGCAGCAAGGAGCATTAAAAAATGCGCCTAAAAATGTATTAGTTATTGGTGCGTCTACAGGTTATGGCCTTGCATCTCGTATTACTGCTGCATTTGGTGGTGGCGCTAAAACATTAGGTGTGTTTTTTGAAAAAGAAGGCACTGAACGTAAAACAGGCTCTGCGGGTTGGTATAACACAGCGGCATTTCAAGCAGCCGCTGAAGCTGAAGGCTTATGGTCTAAAAATATTAATGGTGATGCGTTTTCTAACGAAATCAAACAAAAAACAATCAACACCATTAAAGCTGAATTAGGTAAAGTTGACTGTATAATTTACAGCTTAGCGTCACCTCGTCGCACTGATCCAAATACAGGCGAAGTGTTTTCTTCAACACTTAAGCCAATTGGTAATGCAGTAACCACTAAAAACTTAAATACGTCAAAGCGTGAAATCGATGAAGTAACCGTTGAAGCTGCAAACCAAGACGATATCGACAACACCATTAAAGTAATGGGTGGCGAAGATTGGGAAATGTGGATTGACGCCCTTAAAGAGGCAGATGTATTAGCAGAAAACTTTAAAACAACGGCTTACACATACATTGGTAAAGAACTAACTTGGCCAATATATGGGCATGCAACCATAGGTAAAGCGAAAGAAGATTTAGACCGTGCCACTGCAGCTATTAAAGCCGCTACCCAAGATTTAAACGGTGAAGCTTATGTTTCTTCACTTAATGCGGTAGTTACTCAAGCAAGCTCGGCAATTCCAATTATGCCGCTTTACATTTCTGCATTATTTAAAGTAATGAAGGCTGATGGCACTTACGAGGGCACTATTGAGCAAATTCATGCACTATTTAGTGAAAACCTATACGGTGATTCACCACGTTTTGATGAGGGTGGGCATTTATTCCAAAATTATAAAGAACTGGAAGATGACGTTCAATCTCGCGTTCAAACCATTTGGGACAGTGTAGACACAAGTTCAATTGATGAGCTTACAGATTACGTTGGCTACCATAATGAGTTTTTACGCCTGTTTGGTTTTGGTATTGATGCTGTTGATTATGAGCAAGACGTAAACCCTGTTGCGCCAATTGCAAATATGATTGACTAAATATTGCCATGAACAAGTTGTTATATTAAAAGTCGCCTTGTGCGACTTTTTTGTTTTTTAGCTTTGATTTGAAAAAATATTTGTTAATTGATGGTTTATTTACCACTTTGGTCTAGCTTGTATTTTATTAATTATGAATTACAAAACTAAATAAACGTTTCTCTCGTATAATTTTCATAAATACACTCGCATAGTCAGTCACAATAATGTTAAAATCAAAGCAATATGTGAGGAGTTTTACTGCGCTGCTTGTTTGGTATCTATAGCGAGTCATTTTATAGCTTGCAATAATACAAATAGCGGCGTGGTTGGTACGATTTTTCAGTTTCTTTCCGTTAATGTAGTGCAAGTGCGTATGATCAATATAAAAAAAGGTCTGGATTTACCCTTAGAGGGCGCACCTCAGCAAGTTATTCATGATGGTTCTGCCGTCAAACGTGTAGCTGTGCTAGGTGAAGAGTTTATCGGTATGCGTCCAACCATGCATGTTCGTGTGGATGACCAAGTCAAAAAAGGCCAGGTACTTTTTGAAGATAAAAAGAACCCAGGCGTATTATTTACTGCACCAGCTTCTGGTACAGTAAAAGAAATTAATCGCGGTGCTAAACGTGTTCTGCAATCTGTTGTTATTGAAGTAAACGGCAGTGAGCAAATCACCTTTGGTTCTTTCTCGGAAACTGAGCTTAACAGCTTAGACCGTGAAAAAGCTAAAGAAGTACTAGTTCAATCGGGTCAATGGACAGCACTACGTGCTCGCCCATTTAGTAAAATAGCGGCGTTGGATGCAAATCCTAGCTCTATTTTCGTGACAGCTATCGATACCAATCCACTTGCTGCAGATCCTGCAGTAATTATTGCTGAAAATGCGAAAGCGTTTGAAGCAGGTTTGGCTGTTGTGTCACGTTTAACCGATGGCAAAGTATTTGTTTGTAAGCAAGCAGGCAGCCAAGTTCCTAGTTCACCTATCGCTCAAGTAGAAGTACATGAGTTTGGTGGCGTGCACCCAGCTGGCCTTGTTGGCACTCATATCCATCACCTTGACCCAGTATCTGCTAGTAAGCAAGTTTGGCATATCGGTTACCAAGACGTTATTGCGTATGGTCACCTTTTCCTTACTGGTGAAATTTACACAGACCGTGTAATCTCGCTTGCAGGTCCGCGTGTTAAGAATCCTCGTTTAGTGAAAACACAATTAGGTGCTTCTCTAGATGACTTAGTTGCAGGTGAATTAGAAGACGGTGATAACCGTGTTATTTCTGGTTCTGTACTTGCAGGTGCTACGTCGTCTGGTGTTCATGCATTCTTAGGCCGTTACCACGTTCAAGTATCTGTATTACTTGAAGGTCGCGAAAAAGAGTTGTTTGGCTGGATTGCACCAGGTAGTGATAAATTCTCTGTAACGCGTACATTCTTGTCTCACCTTACACCGAGTCGTTTATTTAAAATGACAACGTCTACAGGCGGTTCAAAACGTGCCATGGTTCCACTTGGAAGCTATGAGCGTGTTATGCCACTTGATATTTTGCCAACGCTTTTATTACGTGACTTATTGTCTCGTGATTTAGACAGTGCAATTTCATTAGGTGCGCTTGAGTTAGATGAAGAAGATTTAGCGTTATGCACCTTCGTTTGTCCTGGCAAATACGAGTACGGCGCAGCCCTACGCGATTGCTTAACTACGATCGAGAAGGAAGGCTAAAATGGGCTTAAAAACTTTCTTAGAAGATATCGAACCACATTTTGAACCAGGTGGTAAGCATGAAAAATGGTACGCGCTGTATGAAGCTGCTGCGACTATTTTTTACACGCCAGGTTACGTAAATAAAGGTTCAACTCACGTTCGTGATAACATCGACCTAAAACGCATGATGATTTTAGTGTGGATGGCGACGTTCCCTGCCATGTTCTTTGGTATGTTCAATATTGGCCATCAAGCTGCAATTGCACTTGGTAATGGCTTTGAGCTAGCGAATATTTGGCAAGTAGGTTTATTCCAGTTACTTGGCGGTGAATTAACCGTTGATGCAGGCTGGGGGGCGAAAATGTTCTACGGAGCCTGTTTCTTCCTACCTATTTATGCAACTACCTTTATTGTTGGTGGTTTCTGGGAAGTGTTATTTGCTTCTGTGCGTAAGCATGAAGTTAATGAAGGTTTCTTCGTAACTTCTGTATTGTTTGCATTAATTCTGCCTGCAACGATTCCTTTATGGCAAGTTGCGCTAGGTATTACTTTTGGTGTAGTTATCGCAAAAGAAATATTTGGTGGTACAGGCCGTAACTTCTTAAACCCTGCTCTTGCTGGTCGTGCGTTTTTATTCTTCGCATACCCTGCACAAATTTCAGGTGACACAGTATGGACTGCCGTAGATTCATTCTCTGGCGCGACTATGCTTGGTCAAGCGTTTGCTGGTACGTTAAATTACGCGACTGATATTGAGCTTTGGTGGAATGCGTTTTACGGATTCATTCAAGGTTCTATGGGTGAAACGTCTACACTAGCTGTACTAATTGGTGGTTTATTCCTAATTTACGTGCGCATTGCGTCTTGGCGTATCGTGCTAGGTGTATTCCTAGGTATGGTAGTAACCTCATCAATACTGAACACCATTGGTTCTGAAACCAATGCAATGTTTGCTATGCCTTGGTACTGGCACATGGTATTAGGTGGTTTTGCATTCGGTATGTTCTTTATGGCAACTGACCCTGTATCTGCTGCATTTACTGATAAAGGTAAATTAGCATACGGTGCGCTTATTGGCTTTATGGTTATCATGATCCGTGTTGTTAACCCTGCATACCCAGAGGGCATCATGCTAGCAATCTTATTTGCTAACTTGTTTGCACCTTTATTCGATCACTTTGTAGTGCAAGCTAATATCAAGCGGAGGTTGGCACGTAATGTCTAGTAATAACGAATCAATTGGCAAAACGCTAGCTGTTGTTGTCTCATTATGTTTAGTGTGTGCAGTTATTGTATCACTAACATCTGTACAACTACGCCCTCTGCAAAAAGCAAATAAAGCAAAAGATATTCAAAGCAATATCTTAGCTGCTGCTGGTATTAGCAAAGTTGATAACGTTGCCGAAACGTTTGAAGCTAAAATCGAAACCCGCTTTGTTGATATGCAAAGTGGTGAGTTTGCTGAGCCGGTAGAAGACTTTGACTTTGAAAAAAGCAAATACGATGCTGAGTTAAGCAAATCTTTAAAAGAGAGTGGCATTAAGGACATCGCCGGTATTCAACGTATTACCAAGCGTGCACCTGTTTACATCTCTAAAAAAGACGATGGCTCTACTGATGCAATCATCCTTCCTATTCAGGGTTATGGTTTATGGGGCTTAATGTACGGTTTTATCTCGCTTGAAAGCGATGGCGAAACAGTTAAAGACATCATTTTCTACAAACATAACGAAACACCTGGTCTAGGTGGTGAAATTCAAAACCCACAGTGGACTGCAACGTGGGAAGGTAAAGAGTTACCAATCCAAATCGTTAAAGGGACTGCTGCCGGTGATGAGCATAAGATCGATGGTCTTTCAGGTGCTACATTAACGTCTAACGGTGTTGACCATGCAGTTGATTTTTGGACTGGCGAAAATGGCTTTGGCCCTTTCCTTGCGAAAGTACGTAAAGGAGCATTGAACTAATGGCTGATACTAAAGAAATGAAGGCGGTCCTATTTGGTCCAGTTTTCGCTAACAACCCAATCGCATTACAAGTACTTGGTATTTGTTCTGCGCTAGCGGTAACGTCTAGCTTAAAAAATGCATTAATCATGTCAATTGCATTGACCTTGGTAACTGCATTCTCTAGCCTTTTTATCTCGACTATTCGTAACCATATCCCATCATCAGTACGTATCATCGTACAGATGACGATTATTGCATCATTAGTAATCGTGGTTGACCAAGTACTACAAGCTTTCTCTTACGCTACGGCAAAAGAGTTATCAGTATTCGTTGGTCTAATCATTACTAACTGTATCGTAATGGGTCGTGCTGAAGCTTATGCAATGAAGTCGCCGCCATTAATGTCTTTCCT
Source organism: Pseudoalteromonas sp. SK18 (assembly GCF_001974855.1). Taxonomy (GTDB): domain Bacteria; phylum Pseudomonadota; class Gammaproteobacteria; order Enterobacterales; family Alteromonadaceae; genus Pseudoalteromonas. Next base: position 44,730 of record NZ_MTQB01000018.1, read on the forward strand.
TGATGGTATTGGTAATGGCTTAGGTTACTCTGTAGTGTTACTTACTGTTGGCTTTATTCGTGAGTTATTCGGTAAAGGTTCACTATTCGGTGTTGATATTATTCCATTAGTACAAAATGGTGGTTGGTACCAACCTATGGGTCTATTGATCTTACCACCGAGTGCATTCTTCATCATTGGTTTATTCATTTGGGTACTTCGTACTTATAAGAAAGACCAAGTAGAAGCTAAAGCGTAAGGGGCGATAAGTGGAACATTATATTAGTTTATTTGTAAAAGCCGTTTTTATTGAAAACTTAGCGTTAGCATTCTTCCTAGGTATGTGTACTTTCTTAGCCGTGTCTAAAAAAGTAACTACATCAATTGGCCTAGGTGTAGCGGTTATTGTTGTATTAGGTATTTCAGTACCGGTTAACAACTTGGTTTACCATGCGGTATTAGCACCAGGTTCACTAGAGTGGCTTGGTTACCCAGAAGCAGATCTTAGCTTTTTACGTTTCTTAACTTTCATTGGTGTTATTGCAGCACTAGTGCAAATTCTTGAAATGGCATTAGATAAGTTCTTCCCACCGCTTTACAACGCATTAGGTATTTTCTTACCACTAATCACAGTTAACTGTGCAATTTTTGGTGCGGTAGCCTTCATGGTTGAGCGTAACTATAACTTCGGCGAGTCTGTTGTTTATGGTATTGGCGCTGGTGTGGGTTGGGCGCTTGCAATTACATTACTTGCAGGTATCCGTGAGAAAATGAAGTATTCAGACGTACCAGATGGTTTACGTGGTTTAGGTATTACCTTCATCACTGTTGGCTTGATGGGTCTTGGCTTTATGTCATTCTCTGGTATTTCACTGTAATAATAGCGAGGTCAATCATGGATATTTTCTTAGGCGTTGGTGTTTTTATCGCTATCGTTGTAATACTAGTTTTAATCATCATTGGTGCTAAATCTAAGCTAGTTGCAAGCGGTGATATCATCATCGGCATTAATGGCGATGCAGACAAAGCCATTAAAACATCAGCAGGTAGTAAGCTATTAGGTGCACTATCTGAGTCAGGTATTTTCGTATCTTCTGCATGTGGTGGCGGTGGCTCTTGTGGCCAGTGTCGCGTACACATTAAAGAAGGCGGCGGTGATATTCTGCCAACTGAACTTGACCACATCTCTAAAGGTGAAGCACGTGAAGGTTGTCGCCTAGCGTGTCAGGTTAATGTTAAAAACGACATGGAAATTGAACTTGAAGAGTCAATTTTCGGTGTTAAAAAATGGGATTGTGAAGTTATCTCTAACGATAACAAAGCGACGTTCATTAAAGAACTTAAGCTACAAATTCCTGATGGCGAGTCAGTGCCGTTCCGTGCGGGTGGTTACATCCAGATCGAAGCGCCAGCTCACCATGTTAAATATGCAGATTTCGATATTCCTGAAGAGTATCGTGGCGATTGGAACCATTTTGGTTTCTTCGATCTGGAGTCAAAAGTAGACGAAGAAACAATTCGTGCTTACTCAATGGCTAACTATCCAGAAGAAGAAGGCATCATCATGCTTAACGTGCGTATCGCTACGCCGCCGCCAAGAAACTTAAGCCTACCATGTGGTAAAATGTCTTCGTACATTTGGTCACTTAAAGAAGGCGATAAAGTAACTATTTCTGGTCCATTTGGTGAGTTCTTCGCTAAAGACACAGACGCTGAAATGGTATTCGTAGGTGGTGGTGCAGGTATGGCACCAATGCGTTCACATATCTTTGACCAACTTAAGCGTTTAAACTCTAAGCGTAAAATTAGTTTCTGGTATGGTGCGCGTTCTAAACGTGAAATGTTCTATGTTGAAGATTTTGACGGCCTAGCTGAGCAAAACGAAAACTTCGTTTGGCACACTGCGCTTTCAGATCCGCAACCAGAAGATAACTGGGAAGGCTACACTGGCTTTATCCATAACGTGTTATTTGAGAACTATCTTAAAGATCACGAAGCGCCTGAAGATTGTGAGTTCTACATGTGTGGTCCTCCAATGATGAATGCGGCTGTTATCACTATGCTTAAAGACTTAGGTGTTGAAGAAGAAAACATCTTACTAGATGATTTCGGTGGCTAATACCCAAACTGATTAAATTTAGTTAAAATACCAGCCTCGTCGCATTTTATGTGACGAGGCTTTTTTATATTAATTTTTAACCTATTAAGTAGGGTTGTTATGAACAAAGTAAATACTCCCCAGGGCATAATCGCCTTATTTATAATCACGCTGACTTTACTGTTATCTGGATGTGGAAAATCAGTCCCAAAGGAAACCTACTTAGAAGGTAAAACGATGGGTACAACTTACCACATTAAGTTTTACGCTGAGCAAGTTGACCCTCAAGCAGTACAAGCAGAAATCGATGCGGTTTTAGTTGATATCAACCAGTCTATGTCGACCTATATTAAAGATTCTGAAATAAACACCTTTAACCGTTTAGGTGCCAACGAAGTAATGCCAATCAGTGATGATTTTAGAGCCGTTATTAGTGAATCTATGCGTATTGGTAACTCAACTAAGACCCTCGATGTGACTATGGGGCCGCTAATTGATTTATGGGGATTTGGTCCAGATAAAAAACCAACAAACCGACCAACTGATGATGAGCTTCAGGCAATGACTGCAAACATTGGTATAGATAAGCTAGTGCTTAACGACCAAGGCTTAGTAAAAACAATGGCTGATTTAGAGTTGTCGTTTTCAGCAACAGCAAAAGGCTATGGTATTGATAAAGTGGCTGAGCTATTGCAAAGCAAAGGCATTACAGATTACATGGTTGAGATTGGCGGGGAGCTACGTATTGCTGGTACAAAACCAGACAATCAAGCATGGCGAATAGCAATTGAACAACCTGATGCAAGCCCGGGTGAGCGAAAAGTACACCGTGTACTTGCACCAGGCAATAACGGTATTGCCACCTCAGGTGATTATCGAATCTTTTATACTATGGATGGCGAAACCTATACTCACCTTATTGATCCTATGACAGGGATGCCAATTAAGCATGACTTAGTTTCTGTTACAGTTTTACACCCTAGCGCTATGACGGCCGACGGTTTAGCGACTGCTTTAACGGTTATGGGAATGGAAAAAGCACAACGTTATGCGCAGCAGCATGATTTACCAGTGTATTTAATTGCTAAATCGCCTGATGGTTTAGTCACTTATTCAAGTCCTGCGTTTAAGCCTTATTTATAGTCTTTAGGTTTATATCCTTAGCATGAGGGTATATAATATACGGAGCTCAAGTACGCTATTTGAGCTCATTTTATTGCTGAACAATAGGGGCTAAGCAATGTCACTTTTTTTTCTAACCTTTGGCTTACTTATTTTAATTGTCGCTGCGATGGCGATAGGCATGATAGTTCAAAGAAAATCGATGGCGAGTAGCTGCGGAGGCTTAGGCTCTGTAGGTATTGATAAAGCATGTGATTGCGATGATCCATGCGATAAACGCAAAAAGCGTCTAGCCAAAGAGCAAGTATGGAAAGAAAACCAAATTCTTTAAATAGATTTATTTCTGTTTAAACAAAAAACCTCTCGTAGCTCACTACGGGAGGTTTTTTATTTATATCGCCATAAATAAATCACCAGCTGATAAAATAATCGTGTTTTTATCTTGAACAGAAAACTCTCTTTGTTATACTCATGCCCGAACTTTCAGTAAGTTTTGAAAGTTCTATTGATGCGGATCAATTCTAGCTTAGCAAAATAGTGCTAATGCGTTGAGACTGTATTTCATGTCACTGTATAAGGCTTTACGGCTGCAACTTGTTTTTGTTGCCACGGTGTATACCTAATTTTGTTATTAGTCATTTTAATAGGTTAATGTTTTTGAACTCATTTTCTTTGTTTCATACCAGCGCTTTGCTTACCTTAGGTAAGTCAGTGTTGCATGAGCGCTTTAATAAAGCGAAAAGAGGCGTGAGTGTGGCTGTAACATTATTAGTTTTTAATGCCGTTATGTTGCTTAGTGGCGCTATTGAGGATGCCTTTAGGCTTGAAGCATTGATCAGTGATGGCTTTTTTATAGAGCCATTATTACTGACTATTGCCGAATTCTTAGCTCATCCTATCTTATCGTGTCAGTTACTTATTGGCCTTTGTTGGCTATTGTTCCACATGTTTCCAGCGCGTCGTGCTGGAATAATCCTCCGTAAAGCAGCCTTTGCTTTTAGCGAGGCTAAAGTTCAGCAACCCGTGCAAGCTGCACATGGTTGTCGTGCTCCACCTAGCTTTACAGGTTGTCTGTTTACCCATTAATTTTTATGGGTATAGGTTACACCTGTGGTATCTAATTATTTATTCTTGCTGTAAATAACGATTACTTTCATTGTAGCTTAGTGTTTTTACACACTCTCAGCCAACCACACCTCACCCAAGTTAATTTTTATTGCGTTATATTAATGTGTTTAAAAAAGCTGGGTTGGTTCTGCTAGGTGTTTTTTATTAAGCCAGTGGTCAATACTTCATGCTTGCATTCGCTCTGCATTATTTGTAATTCAATCTTAATTAACTTGGGTTTTTATCAAATATCGTTGCTAAATATTTTTGGCAGCTAATAAAAACTCTTTAGGTTTTAGGATAGTCCCTTGTTAATTCGTAACCTTTTTAATATTGCTTTAGCTAGTATGGCGCTGATTTTATCAGGCTGTAATGGCGGGGTACTCGACCCAAAAGGGCAGATAGGTATTGATGAGAAAAATCTGATCATCATCGCCACTGTGCTTATGTTGTTAGTTGTGATCCCCGTTATTGTGATGACTTTATATTTTGCTTGGAAATACAGAGACACACAAAACCATGAAATTTACGCACCAAAATGGGCTCACTCTAATAAGATTGAGGCTGTTGTATGGGCGGTTCCTATTGTTATTGTTGTTATTTTAGGTGTGATCACCTGGCAGTCAACTCAAGAGCTTGACCCTTATAAACCGATAGAGGGTAAAGGTGAACACTTAACTGTTGAAGTGGTGTCACTTAATTGGAAGTGGTTATTTATTTACCCTGAGCAAGGTATTGCTACGGTAAACGAATTGGTATTTCCTGCTAATGTTCCGGTTGAATACAAAATCACCTCAGAAAGTACCATGAACTCGTTTTTCATTCCCCAGTTAGGTAGTCAAATTTACTCAATGGCGGGCATGGAAACTAAGCTGCATTTAATTGCTAATGAGCCAGGCACGTTTAAAGGCTTTTCGGCTAATTACAGTGGCGCCGGTTTTACTGGTATGAAATTTAATGCCATCGCAACACCAACAAAAGCTGACTTTAGCCAGTGGGTTGAACAGGTTAAAACCAACGCTAATAGCCTTACTCATGCCAATTATGTTGAGCTTGCCAAAGCGAGTGAAAACAATCCCGTCGCTTATTATGGCAAGGTTGATGACGGTTTATTTCATACCATAGTGATGAAATACATGCAGGCGCATGGCGATATGAACAAAAAACATCACTCGATGGGTAAACATCAGCAGATGAGTAATGAGCATCAGGCAATGGGTAATCATTCAATGCCATCATCACACGGCCAGGGCGAGGAATAATCATGTCGTTTTTAGGTAAATTATCTATAGATGCAATTCCGTTTCATGAACCTATTATCATGGTTACCATGGCGGTGATTGCTATTGTCGGGCTTATTATAGCCGGACTAATAACAAAATATAAAAAATGGGGTGTGCTTTGGCGCGACTGGATCACCTCGGTTGATCATAAACGCTTAGGCGTCATGTACATTTTATTAGCGCTAATCATGCTGTTTCGTGGTTTTTCTGATGCCATTATGATGCGTGCGCAGTTAGCGCTTGCTACCAGTGGTGCGCCAGGTTACCTGCCGCCAGAACATTACGACCAAATATTCACCGCCCATGGCGTTATTATGATCATCTTTATGGCGATGCCATTTATGATTGGTTTAATGAATATTGTTGTACCACTGCAAATTGGTGCTCGCGATGTGGCTTTTCCATTTTTAAATAATTTAAGTTTTTGGTTTACTGCCAGTGGCGCCATTTTAATAAATCTATCGCTGATATTTGGTGAGTTTGCTAAAACAGGCTGGGTTGCTTACCCACCGTTGTCGGAGTTGACCTTTAGCCCTGGGGTGGGGGTCGATTATTATATTTGGGCCTTGCAAATATCGGGGCTCGGTACGCTATTAACCGCTGTTAACTTCCTAGTGACAGTATTTAAAATGCGTGCCCCTGGTATGACACTGATGAAAATGCCAATTTTCACATGGGCATGTACCTGGGCAAATATCTTAATTGCGGCATCATTTCCAATTTTAACCGCCGTGCTGGCCATGCTAACGCTAGACCGTTATTTAGATTTCCACTTCTTCACTAATGAAGCCGGCGGTAACGCCATGATGTATATCAACCTGTTTTGGGCATGGGGTCACCCAGAGGTATACATTTTAGTATTACCAGCTTTTGGTATCTTCTCTGAAATAGTGTCGACCTTCACTGGTAAACGTTTATTTGGTTATAAATCGATGGTATATGCCAGCGGTGCCATTTCTATTCTTGGTTTTATTGTATGGTTACATCACTTCTTTACTATGGGCTCAAGCGCTAATGTAAATGCCTTCTTTGGGGTGATGACCATGGTCATAGCTGTCCCTACTGGGGTTAAGTTATTTAGTTGGCTGTTTACTATTTACCGTGGCCGTTTGCGCATTACTGTTCCCGTACTGTGGACGCTTGGTTTTATGGTTACCTTCAGTATTGGTGGTATGACGGGGGTATTACTGGCAATCCCTGGTGCCGATTATGTATTGCATAACAGCTTATTTTTAATCGCTCATTTCCATAACACCATCATTGGTGGCGCAGTATTTGGCTACTTAGCCGGGTTTGTTTTTTGGTTTCCAAAAGCAATGGGCTTTAAGCTTGATGAGCGTTGGGGTAAAGCGTCATTTTGGTGTTGGTTAATCGGTTTCTTCGTAGCCTTTATGCCATTGTACGTACTCGGCTTTTTGGGCATGACGCGTCGCTTAAACCACTCTAATAATCCTGATTGGAATATCTGGCTTTATATTGCTGCAGTGGGTGCCGTGATTATTATGTTCGGTATTATTTGCCAAGTTATTCAGCTTTATGTGAGCTTTAAAAACCGCGAAGCGCTTGATGATACCACTGGCGATCCTTGGAACGGTCACACCCTTGAATGGTCAACGTCATCACCACCGCAATACTATAACTTTGCTGAAATCCCGCATGTTGATGATATTGATACATGGACTGATATGAAAGAAAAAGGCCTAGCTTATCAAGGTAAATCTAGCTATAGCCCAATTCATATGCCAAAAAATACCGCATCGGGTGTGCTTATTGCTGCGAGTTTAACGGTGTTTTGTTTTGCCATGATCTGGCATATTTGGTGGCTAGCAGGGCTTGGTTTTATTGGCGCGATTGCGCTGTTTATTAACCGTGCTTACACCAGTGATGTAGATTACTACGTGCAAAACGATGAAATATTACAAATTGAAGGCGCGCATATTGCCAGTAACACGAAGGAGGTAAGCGCATGAGTACGTTATCTGCAACTCAAGGCCATGTAAATTTAGAGCCTCATAGCGTAAGTCATACGCATGAACATCACGATACCTCAGGCGATACAATCTTTGGCTTTTGGCTTTATTTAATGACCGATTGCCTTTTATTTGCCTCATTTTTTGCAACCTACGCAGTGCTTTATATGAACACTGCAGGCGGTGTATCGGGCAAAGATATTTTTGAGCTTGATTTTGTTGCCGTTGAAACTGCGGCGCTACTTATAAGTAGTATTACTTTTGGTTTTGCCATGATTGCCGCTCAAGGGCAAAAAAAGGCGCTGACGCTTGGTTGGCTCGCGGTCACTTTTTGTTTAGGCGCGGTGTTTATTGGTATGGAAATTTATGAGTTTCATCATTTAATTGTTCATGGCAATGGCCCACAGCAAAGTGCTTTTTTAACATCGTTTTTCTCATTAGTGGGCTTGCATGGTTTACATGTAACTGCAGGCCTTATCTGGATGTGCATAATGATGATTGAGGTGATTAAGCGCGGTTTAGGTAAACAAACCGTCACGCGCTTAAGTTGCTTAAGCTTATTTTGGCACTTTTTAGATATTGTGTGGATTTGTGTATTTACCGTTGTTTATTTAATGGGGGCAATGTAATGAGCCATAGCGAAACACATGCTTTAGCGCAAATGCAAAGCCAACATCATGATCAATCACATGGTAGTGTTAAAACATACCTGATTGGCTTTGTCTTATCAGTGATTTTAACGGCCATTCCATTTTGGATGGTGATGGAGGGCGACTTTTCAAAGGTCACCACACTCTGGAGTATCGTTACTTTAGCAATCGTGCAAATTTGGGTGCATTTAAAATACTTTTTACACCTTAATTTCACCACTGATGAAGGTAAAGCAAATACCTTTACCTTCTTGTTTAGCGCGTTGATCATCGTCATGGTGGTTGGACTGTCTGTTTGGATCATTTATGAATCAAACGCAATGATGATGTACTAGGGTCTGTTGACCTTTCAAGGTTGAATCTGCAGCAGCCTGTTTGGTATTTAGGCAAGGCAGAGCCTACGTGGTGTGGTTATTCCCCATAAATAGGCGATAACGCAGCATCAATGCCAAACAGGCGCTGCCCGAAGGGTTCTGCCTAGGGTCGATTTACTCTTTGTTGCTCGGTTTTGACTTAGCCCACTAGGTTACAAACCTCGCGCCGCGATTAAATCGCCCCTAGTTTGAACAAATTTTAATCCGCAAAGGTCAACAGACCCTAGAGGTTTCAGATGTTTCGTCGTTATTTAGCTGTTACTAAGCCAGGTATTATTATGGGGAATTTGATCAGCGTTGCCGGTGGTTTTTTACTCGCCGCCCGCGGTGATATAGACCCATGGTTAATGTTGGTTACCTTGGTTGGTTTATCGCTTGTTGTTGCATCGGGATGTGCCATAAACAATGTTATTGATAGAGACATTGATGTTGCCATGGCGCGCACTCGCTCACGTGTGACTGTAACGGGTGAAATGTCTGCAAAAGCCGCTTTAAGCCATGGCGTGTTATTAGGGCTAATTGGCTTTGGCTTATTAATCGCCTTTACCACTCAAGCGGCGGTATTTTTTGCCGCCTTTGGCTATGTTATCTATGTAGGGGCTTATAGCCTCTACATGAAACGCAACTCTGTTTACGGCACCTTTATTGGTAGTTTGTCGGGCGCAGTTCCACCTGTTGTTGGCTATTGCGCCGTTACGGGTGTGTTCGATATGGGCGCATTAATACTGCTGGTGATGTTTAGTTTGTGGCAAATGCCGCACTCATATGCAATTGCTATTTTTCGCTTTAAGGATTACCAAGCCGCTAATATTCCAGTATTGCCCGTGGCACAAGGTGTTAATAAAGCTAAGCGCCATATTGTGCTTTATATTGCCGTATATGCTTTAGTGGTGATGCTATTGCCAATTAGTGGTTATACCGGTGCTGCCTTTATGGCCGTTGCCTGTATCACCAGTTTTTGGTGGTTACTCATGGCACTTAGAGGGTATCGCTACAACATAGACACCACCCGTTGGGCACGCCAAGTGTTTGCGTTTTCAATTATTAACATTACCGCTTTGAGTATTGCCATGGCGGTAGATTATCAAACAATTGCGCCACAGTTAGTGGCGCTAAACTGATCTTATCTGATCAATGAACCGAGTTAATTCCCAAAGTTAACCAAAGGCTCTGAGCATTGCGAGGAGCCTTTTTTCGATTTATTTTAATTTTTCTGCATCGTAATACATGGGTTTTAATGTGCCACAATTTATAAACTTATAATTGAGTTCACCAGCAGAAGGCACTTCGGTTGAGGTACGGAACTTTTGTAAGCAGGCGCCATTTAAATCAACAAACATAATATGATGAAAGCTGGGCGGTTGGGTTATTTGATGAATATAAATACGGTTATTGTTTTTTAGCGTAACCATATCGTACTGCTGCCATTTTGAGGCTGGATTTAAATCGGTTAGCTCACGCGTAAACATTTGCTCGCTGAGCTCTATCAGTTTATCACTGTAAACTAAGCTACCCCCTTGCTTGTAATCACCAAGGTATACATCGCCGGTAATCGCGACTTCTTCGCCTCGCATTAAGCGTTGAATATTAAACGGCTTTGGTTTTACTGTGATTAACTCAGCATCACGTACTAGATCTAAAAACGGAATATCCGATACATCCACTTTGTACATAACGTGCATATTATAAGGAAGCTCATAGCTTGGAATATTAATGGCGTACACACTTGAACCATGGTTAACCAGTACCATGGCATGCTCTGCTTCATATTTGGGATCTAATGGCGGAAGCTCAGGTGGGTCTTCAGCCAGAGCGCTTATCGGTAAAACTAAACAGATAAACAATAATATAAAAGTGAATAACCGCATAATAACCTCAATTAATTTATAAGCTTAAAGTGTAGCTTAGTTTATGTATTTTTTATTTAAAAACTGGCCGCTTGTTCTATAACAATGCCATGGCGCTTTGCTAGGCGCTGATGATCTCTGTCATAGCCTCCACCAATCACAGTGGCAACAGGAGTATTATTTGCAAGGCAGCGTTTAAGCACTAAGTGATCGCGCTTTTCTATCCCTTGCCAACTAATATCCAGTTTGCCTAAGCCATCCTCTTGCCAAATATCAACGCCAGCATCGTATAAAACAAGATCCGGGTTAAGCTCGTTTAATAAAAATTGCAGCGTATCGTCAACAATACCTAAATATTCAGCGTCTTGCATATTATTAGCTAAACCAATATCTAAATCGCTAGGGGACTTTCTAAATGGGAAGTTTTTTTCACAGTGTATTGAACAGGTAAACGCATATGGTTGATGAGCCAGCATAGCTGCGGTGCCATCGCCTTGGTGAACATCTAAATCAAAAATCAGTACGTTGGTAACTTCCCGGTTTTGAATTAACGTTTGTGCGGTAAAAGCTAAATCGTTAACCATACAAAAACCCGATCCAAAATCACTGTGGGCATGATGAGTGCCGCCTGCTAAGTGGCACGCAAGTCCATTTTCAAGTGCTAAACGCGCGGTTTGCAGTGTTCCCAACGGAGCGGTAAATGTGCGGTTCATTAGTGCTTGTGACCAAGGCAAGCCAATACGGCGCATGGCTTTTTCATCTAGGCGGTTATGCCATAAATCGTGAATGTAGTTTTCACAATGTACTATTTCTAGCTCTTCTACACTACCATGTGGTGGTTCTGTGATATTACTGCCAGCAAGTCCAAGGGTTTTAACATGCTGGTGTAGCTGAGCAAACTTACTCATTACAAAGCGATGCTTGGGATCAAAACTAAACGAGTAGTTAGGATGATAAACTAAAGGTAGATTGGGGTTTAAACTCATATCTGCGTCGTTTAATTATTTTTGATTATGGTAATAAACTTCACGCAGTGCGTCTATTTATGTTTGGTGAATAAGCGTTTCAAGCTCGCGGTGTAATAATGTTTCATCAGCAAGGTTTAGCTCAACTAAACGCTTTAAATGCGTGATACTGTCTATATCAATACTATGGCATTTAAGACCAATATGGTTTTCTTCTATGTGACGAATAACCACCGGCATTTTTATTTCAATATCGCTTTGTGGCAAAGTAAAACGTAGTACTGCTTCGTCATTTTTGTTCCCAGTAAATGCATCGCTTTTAGTAATAAGCGCACCATGTAAAGAGATATCTAATAGAGTGCATTCATACTGGCTGCTAGCCATAACTAATTGCGCTGCAGTAGAGAACATAATACGAGAAAATTGCCGACGGTTTTGCATAATAATCTTATAAAGCTGTTATTTATAATAAGCATAGCTGGTAATGCCCAACACGCCAATTTGCTTAAAGATAAAAATAGCTCGCATAAAAAAGCCCCGCATTAAATGCAGGGCTTTTAACTTATTCACTGTGGCTGTTAGCCAATTTTTTTATACTTTATGCGCTTAGGCTGTGCAGCTTCTGCGCCAAGAGTCTTTTTAAGCCACTCTTCGTATTCAGTGTAGTTACCATCAAAGAAGTTAATTTGGCCTTCGTCGCGGTAATCTAAAATGTGTGTAGCAATACGGTCAAGGAACCAACGGTCATGCGAGATACACATTACACAACCTGGGAATTCTAAAATAGCATTCTCAAGAGCACGTAATGTTTCAACGTCCAAGTCATTAGTTGGCTCATCCAGAAGCACCACGTTGCCGCCTGCTTTTAACAGCTTAGCTAGGTGTAAGCGGTTGCGCTCACCGCCAGATAAGTCTTTAACAAACTTTTGCTGATCGTTACCTTTAAAGTTAAAACGGCTAACGTAAGCACGGCTTGGGAACTCAAAGTTACCAATTTTTAGTACATCTTGGCCGTCAGAGATTTCTTGGAATACCGTTTTGCTTTCGTCCATGTTGCCACGGAACTGATCAACAGTTGCCAGTTCTACTGTTTCACCAATGCTAATATTGCCGCTATCTGGCTGCTCTTCACCGCTTAACATTTTGAATAGCGTTGATTTACCTGCACCATTGGCACCAATAATACCCACAATAGCGCCCTTAGGCATGCTAAAGCTTAAATCATCAATTAAAACACGGTCGCCAAAGCTTTTACGTAAGTTGTTTACTTCTAATACTTGGTCACCTAAACGTGGCCCAGGTGGAATAAACAATTCGTTGGTTTCGTTACGTTTTTGGTAATCAGACTGTTGTAGCTCGCTAAACTGCGCCATACGTGCTTTTGACTTAGCTTGACGACCTTTAGGGTTTGAACGCACCCACTCAAGTTCTTGTGCAATCGACTTTTGACGTGCTTTTTCAGATTTTTGCTCTTGTTGTAAGCGGGCATCTTTTTGCTCAAGCCAAGAAGAATAGTTACCTTCCCACGGAATACCTTCACCACGGTCAAGCTCTAAAATCCAACCTGCTACATTATCAAGGAAGTAACGGTCATGCGTTACTGCCACAACAGTGCCTTCGTAGTCATGTAAGAAGCGCTCTAGCCAGGCAACCGACTCAGCATCTAAGTGGTTAGTTGGTTCATCGAGAATCAGCATATCTGGCTTTTCAAGTAACAAACGACAAATAGCAACACGACGGCGCTCACCACCCGATAGGTGCTCAATTTTAGCATCCCACTCAGGTAAACGAAGTGCATCGGCAGCACGCTCTAATACGTTATCGATATTATGACCATCGTGCGCTTGAATAACCGCTTCTAATTCACCTTGCTCTTTAGCCAGTGCGTCAAAGTCAGCGCCTTCCATTGCGTATTCGTTATACACTTCGTCAAGGCGGTTAAGGGCATGTTTTACTTCACCTACAGCTTCTTCAACAATTTCACGAACTGTTTTACTTTCGTCCAAAACAGGCTCTTGCGGTAAGTAACCAATTTTAGTGCCTGGTTGAGGGCGAGCTTCACCTTCAAACTCTTCATCAACACCCGCCATAATGCGAAGTAGTGATGATTTACCAGAACCATTTAAACCTAACACACCAATTTTTGCGCCTGGGAAAAAATGCAACGAAATATCTTTTAAGATAGTGCGTTTTGGTGGCACAACCTTAGATACTCGACTCATCGAGAATATAAACTTATCAGGTAAAACCATGGAAGGAGCCTTCAAATAATAATAAAAATTTCAATGCTGTATTGTAGTGGCTCACAGGTGAAACAGTCAACGAATGGCACTGTTTTAAAGTACATATTCAATTTATACAAACCGCGTGAATAAATTTCATTTAGACATCTATACATCTAGAGGTTGATATTTTTGGCATTCTGTTCATAATGAGAGCGTATTAACTCTCGGTTTTTATGAGCAGGAGCTTTAAGAATGCCAATTACAGTAGAAGACGAATTGCCAGCTATTGCACGTTTACGTCATGAAAACGTGTTTGTAATGCCAAAAACGCGTGCAAAAACCCAAGAAATACGCCCTATGCGTTTGGCTATTCTTAATCTGATGCCTAATAAAGTAGAAACCGAAGTACAGTTTATTCGCTTGTTGGCTAACTCTCCGCTGCAAGTAAATGTTGAGCTATTGCGCCTAGATACGCACCGCAGTAGTAGCAACTCAGAGCAACACTTAGATACTTTTTATCGTTACTTCTCAGAAGTAAAAAACAACAACTACGATGCACTGTTAATTACCGGTGCACCGCTCGCGCATTTAGAGTATGAAGAAGTAGCGTATTGGGAAGAGCTCAAAGTAATTATTGATTGGGCCGAGCAACATGTAACTTCTACCTTGTTTTCGTGCTGGGCTGCCCACGCGGCTTTATACCACCGTTATAATTTAAAGCGCGATTTAAAAGACAATAAACTCTGCGGGGTGTTTACCCACCAATGCTACTTTGCCCATGGTGCACTTACCCGCGGCTTTGACGATACCTTTTTAGTACCCCACTCACGCTATGGCCACATAGATATTAATAAAATAAACGCCTGTGAAGAGCTGGTGGTATTAGCGGGCTCTGAACGAGTAGGGGCGTATTTACTTAAAAATAAATCGGGCAGCCAAGTGTTTATTACCGGCCACCCCGAATACGATGCCGACAGTTTAAAAGCCGAATATGAGCGCGATTTACAAAAAAGCCCCGATGCGCCAAAGCCTGAAAACTATTTTCCTGATGACGATGCCAGCAAACAACCGTCTAAAACATGGCAAAGCCACGCGTTTTTACTGTTTTCAAACTGGTTAAATTATTACGTTTACCAAACCACACCCTATGATATTAACTTAGTTAGCCAAGACGTAAGGACTAACAACTATGCCGAATAATCCTCAAAACAATAAGCATGAACAGCTGAGCGCTGCGCTCAAACAGCGCATTTTAATTTTAGATGGTGCAATGGGAACCATGATCCAAGCGCATAAGCTTGAAGAGCAAGACTACCGTGGTGAACGTTTTAAAGATTGGCATGTGCTTATTAAAGGTAATAACGATTTATTAAGCCTAACCAAGCCTGAAATTATTACTGATATACACCGCAGCTTTTTAGCCGCCGGTGCCGATATTATCGAAACCAACACCTTTAACTCGACCACCATTTCGATGGAAGATTACGACATGGCGAGTATAAGCCGTGAAGTTAATTTAGAGTCAGCTAAGTTAGCCCGTGCTGTATGTGATGAATTTAGCGCTAAAACCCCAGAAAAACCGCGCTATGTAGCGGGTGTGTTAGGGCCAACATCTAAAACCTGTTCGTTATCGCCGGATGTAAACGACCCTGGCTATCGTAATATCACCTTTGATAAGTTAGTGACTGCGTATGTGGAGTCTACTCTTGCATTAATGGAAGGCGGCGCTGATTTAATACTTATAGAAACCATATTTGACACCCTAAATGCAAAAGCCGCCTCATTCGCAGTAGAAGAGGCGTTTGAACAAGCAGGGCGTACATTACCAGTGATGATATCAGGCACTATCACCGACGCCTCAGGCCGCACGCTTTCAGGGCAAACCACCGAAGCATTTTATAACTCTATTCGCCATATTAAGCCGCTTTCAATTGGCTTAAATTGCGCTCTTGGGCCAGATTTACTGCGCCAATACGTTGAAGAGCTATCGCGCGTGTGCGAAACCTTTGTCTCTGTTCACCCTAATGCGGGCTTACCCAATGAGTTTGGTGAATATGACCTAGAAGCAGACGACATGGCAAAAGAGATCATAGATTGGGGTAAATCGGGCTTTATTAATATTGTTGGCGGTTGCTGCGGCACTACGCCTGCGCACATTCGTGCCTTTGCCAAAGGGCTTGAAGGCGCAGCACCACGAAAATTACCAGAGCTTGAAGTGCGTATGCGTCTGTCAGGCCTAGAAGCCTGTAACTTAAATTAAGGAGCCGCCAATGACCCAACAAATTGCAGTATTTACCAATGTCGGCGAGCGTACTAACGTAACTGGCTCGGCCATGTTTAAACGTTTGATCATGGAAGAAGACTACGAGACCGCCCTTAATGTGGCCCGCGAACAAGTAGAAAATGGCGCACAGGTTATTGATATCAACATGGACGAAGCCATGCTGGACTCAAAAGCGGCCATGGTGAAGTTTTTAAACTTAATTGCCTCAGAGCCTGATATTTCTAAAGTACCTATAATGGTCGACTCCTCAAAGTGGGAAGTTATAGAAGCAGGCTTAAAGTGTATTCAAGGCAAGGCCATTGTTAACTCCATTTCACTTAAAGAGGGTGAAGAGCCGTTTATTCGCCAAGCTAAAATTATAAAACGCTTTGGCGCCGCCGCTGTTGTGATGGCGTTTGATACCGAAGGTCAAGCCGATACCGCCGATCGTAAGTTTGAAATTTGTGAGCGCAGCTACCGTATTTTGGTCGACGAAATTGGCTTCCCGCCAGAAGACATTATATTCGACCCCAACATATTTGCCGTTGCCACCGGTATAGAAGAGCACGACAACTACGCCGTAGAATTTATTGAAGGCACCCGCCGTATTAAGCAAAATTTACCGCACTGTAAAGTCTCGGGTGGGGTGTCAAACGTATCGTTCTCGTTTAGAGGTAATAACCCAGTACGTGAAGCGATTCACTCGGTATTTTTATACCATGCGATAAAAGCGGGTATGGATATGGGCATAGTAAACGCAGGGCAGCTTGCGGTTTACGACGACATCCCCGAGGAACTTCGTAAAGCAGTTACTGATGTAATACTTAACACCGACCCAGGTGCCGGTGAGCGTTTAGTAGAGCTTGCGCCTAAATATTCGGGCATGGCACAAGCTGAACGCGTAGAAGATTTAGAGTGGCGAACATGGCCTGTTGAAAAACGCCTAGAACACGCTCTAGTTAAAGGCATTACCACTTTTATAGATGAAGACACAGAAGAGTGCCGTGCTGGCGCAGATAAACCTATTCACGTCATTGAAGGGCCACTCATGGACGGCATGAACGTGGTTGGGGATTTATTTGGCGCGGGTAAAATGTTTTTACCCCAAGTGGTTAAGTCGGCCCGTGTAATGAAACGCGCGGTCGCCTACCTTGACCCATTCATTGAAGCCGAAAAAGAAGAGGGCGCGACCAACGGTAAAATTGTTATGGCCACCGTAAAAGGCGACGTGCACGACATAGGTAAAAACATTGTAGGCGTAGTACTACAATGTAATAACTACGAAGTAATCGACTTAGGCGTAATGGTACCTGCCGAAAAAATACTGCAAACAGCAATTGACGAAAAAGCCGATATTATAGGCCTTTCGGGCTTAATTACCCCATCGCTTGATGAAATGGTACATGTTGCCAAAGAAATGAAGCGTCGTGGCTTTGAGCTGCCGCTAATGATTGGCGGGGCAACCACCTCAAAAGCGCATACCGCAGTTAAAATAGAGCCGCAGTACGACAAAGGCGTGGTGTATGTAAATAACGCCAGCCGCGCCGTGGGTGTGGTGTCTAATTTATTATCAAAAGAGCATAAAGCAGAGTTTTTAGCTAAAACCACCGCCGAATACGACAAAGTACGCGAACAACAAGCACGCAAAAAGCCGCGCTCAAAACCGGTTACCATACAGCGCGCCCGTGATAATGCAGCACAGCTTGATTGGGATAACTACACGCCACCCGTGCCTAAAAAGCTGGGCGTGACTGAGTTTAAAAATGTATCAATCGCGACTTTACGCAAATACATAGACTGGACGCCGTACTTTATGACCTGGTCAATCGCCGGTAAATATCCGCGCATAATGACCGACGAAGTAGTGGGCGAACAAGCACAAAGCTTGTTTAAAGACGCCAACGACATGCTCGATGAACTTGAAAAGTCAGGCAGTTTACAGCCATTAGGTGTTATTGGTTTATTCCCAGCTAACCGTGTGGGCGATGATATAGAAATTTACACCGACGAAACGCGCAAAGAGCTATTAACTACCTCATGTCATTTGCGCCAGCAAACCGAAAAAACCGACTTTGCTAATTACTGTTTAGCCGATTACATTGCGCCAAAAGGCACGCCTGATTACTTTGGTGCGTTTGCGGTAACAGGTGGCTTAGAAGAAGACGACCTAGCCAATGCGTTCGACGCACAGCAAGATGACTATAATAAAATAATGGTAAAAGCTGTTGCCGACAGGCTCGCCGAAGCCTTTGCCGAATACCTGCACGAACAAGTGCGTAAAGAGTATTGGGGATATGCACCGGATGAAAACCTGCCTAACGATGAACTCATTCGCGAAAACTACCAAGGTATTCGCCCAGCGCCTGGTTACCCAGCGTGCCCAGAGCACACCGAGAAAAAGAAAATTTGGCAGTTACTCGATACCGAAAAACGCATTGGCATGCAGCTCACCAGCTCATACGCCATGTGGCCAGGTGCTGCGGTGTCGGGCTGGTACTTTTCACACCCACAAGCGAAATACTACGCCGTTGCTGCAATACAGAAGGATCAGGTTGAAGACTACGCTAAGCGAACAAATATGACGCTCGCAGAAGCCGAAAGATGGTTATCGCCTAACTTGGGGTATGAGCCGGAGTAAAGCGAAGTGGTTAAATAGCGAAGCGGTCAGTTTTTAGCGGTCAGCTATCAGTTAAAACAAAAACGAGCCAAGGTAGGCTCGTTTTTTATTTTAAGAACTAGGTTGTTTACAAAGAGTTTATTTAGTGGAATTATTAATCAATATATAAATTCCCGTTTTAGGGGGCACTAACTAAGATAATGGGTAATGTTAAGCTATTAGCTTTTTTAAAAGGATTTACATGAATAAAAAAACTTCAAACTTAGTCATTATATTTTTATCTGCATTCATTACATCGTTTGTTAGCCGCTATTTAACTGATTCAATAATAAACCTAAAAGATCTACCTTTTTATATGGAGTTTTTACTTTTCCTAGCTATTTATTTGGTAATTTATTTCCCACTAAATTGTGTATTCGAAAAATTCGTTGTTAAGTCAACATCTGATAGTTAGCAAAACAGTAAGACAGAATTAAGCATAATGAGTCAGAGGGCTCGCTATATAAGACTTTACAGGTATTTTAGCTTATTGTTTTGTCGCATAGCTGTGTAGCAATTGGCTTGCTCTTAACCACTTTTAAACAAGGCAATTTTATGAAAACGATTGGCATGCTCGGAGGCATGAGTTGGGAGTCAACAGCCAGCTATTACAAAGCTTTAAACGAAGGCGTTAAAAACTCGTTGGGTGGACTGCATAGTGCTAAAATTGTATGGTGAGCGTCGATTTTGCGGAAATTGAAGCGCTACAGCATCAGGGCGATTGGCAACAAACAGCTAAGTTACTTACCAAGGCAGCTAAATCGGTAGAGGCTGGTGGTGCTGACTTTTTACTTATTTGTACCAACACTATGCATAAAGTGGCCGATGAGATTGCCAGTAATATTACCATTCCTATTTTGCATATTGCCGATGCCACCGCCGAGCAACTAAAGCACGATAACATTACGCGAGTAGGGTTGTTGGGAACGCAATTTACAATGGAGCAAAACTTTTACAAAGAGCGTTTAATCGATAAGCATAACATTGAGGTATTAATACCTGAGCCTATTGAGCGAAAGCGAGTGCACGAGGTTATTTATTCGCAGTTATGCCAAGGGGTTATTGATGAAGATTCGCGAGCTGATTATATACGCATTATAGAGCGCTTATTTGCACAAGGCGCGCAGGCCGTTATTTTAGGCTGTACTGAAATAGCCTTGTTGGTAAAGCCACAACATACGCAGGTTCCGCTTTACGATACCACCAAACTACACGCAGAGGCGGCAGTGAAATTGGCTCTCGCTAAATAAATTGTATTAAGCCTAACTTAAAACCGCCAATTGGCGGTTTTTTTGTGTATGGCGTTTTAATAAATAGTTTTAAACGCAGCCACTGTTTTGCATATAAATTGATATGCACCAAGGTTTAAATTAATAGTTCAATTATATAAATTGTTAATTTTAGTAAAAACAGCAAGTTGACTAAGCTAGGTAAAATCACCTATTTACCAACGCTATAAATAGGTCAATAATCTTTTGAAGTATATCCAATTAACCTTAACCCCTAGGATTATTAGTATGAAAAAAATGAATAAACATATATTCACTTTAAGCGCATTGACCATATTGACCGCTTGCGGTGGCTCTAATCAAAGTGAGCAGCCAGACTCTATTGTTGTTAACCCGATAACCCCTCCCGTTTCAATTTCTCCTAAGCTTGTTGTAACGCAAGGTATGATCACCGGATTTGGGAGTATTTATGTTGATGGCATTAAATATAATACCGACACCAGCAATATTAAAAAAAATGGCCTAAACACTCAATTAAACGCACTGAGTGTGGGCATGAAAATTAGCTTTTCAGCGCAAGAAAATGACTCTGGTGAATGGGTTGCTCAAGACGTTGAATACGATACTGAGGTGGAGGGGGTAATTCAGAGTATTGACCGAAATAATAGCCAAATAACGATTGCGAATACCGTTATATTTTATAACGATTTAACGCATTTTATTGATACCTCAGAAGCGCTAATAAGTGTCGGGCAGCGAGTTGAAATAAGCGGCTATCCGCAAGCGGATGGTACTTTTTTAGCGTCATACATTGAATTAGACACCGATACAGACAACGACGATTATGAATATACTGCTGGGATCGTATCTAATTTAGATGAGACCGCATTACAATTTACTATTAATGATGTGGTGATTGATTATCGGCTAGCTGAAATTGATGGGGTATTGGCAAATAACAGCTATGTAAAAGTTGAAGGTAATTTAGTTGATGGCGTGATGGTTGCCAATGAGGTTGATGCGAGAACGGTTAAAGAGTCGCTCGATGTTGATGACGATAGCGTATTACGCTATGAAATAGAGGGACTAATTACTCAAATTAGTGCGACCTCTATAGGGGTTAACGGCCAAGTATTTGACTATGCAAATAATGTTGAGGTTGAAGGTGTTGCACTCAATAACTTAACGGTGGGGATGTTTGTTGAGCTTTATATTGATAATAGTCAGATCATTAAAGTTGAATCAAAACAATCATCTTACTCATCAGACGGCAAAGTAAAAGGCGTTATTGAAAGCATAGACCGTGATAACAAAACGATTACCGTTAATGGCGTGTTATACGTATTCAACGAATTTAGTCGTTTTGAAGATGACGACGAGCAATACTTTAGTTTCGACACCTTAAATATTAATGATTATGTTGAGATTGCTTATCTACAAACGTCACCGTTATTAAGTGTGTTAAAAATCGAAAAAGAAGACCAAGACGAATACCAGCAAGAATGGGAAATGAAGGGGCAGATCACTGCAATTTCAAACAATACAATAACGGTTAATGGAGCTGAAATTGTGTTAGATGCCAATGCAAAATATATCATAAATGATGTATTGGTTTCTCTAACAACGTTTATAGAGCAGCTTGTCGTTGGCGATAGAGTTGATGTTGAAGGCCTATATGATATCAATAACGTATTTGTGCTTGGTAAAGTTGAGCTTGAGAATAAAAGCGACGATGGAGACGACGACGGTGGGGACGCTGGAGATGACGATAATGGCGGTGATGATAACAAAGTTGGCTATGTTGAATTAGAAGGTACGGTTACTGAACTTTTAACAGCAAATAGCTTTATGTTAAACGGCTATGAAGTGCAATTATCTGAAAATGCAGAGCTTGAAGTGAATGACCAAGATGTTAATTTAGCAACGTTTATGAGTGCCTTAACCGTGGGGGCCGCAATTGAAGTTGAAGGCCAATGGGTTGAAAATAAATATATCCTTGCTGATGAAGCTGAACTAAAGTAAGTGAACGTATAACAATAATTAAGGCCACGCTGTTGTGGCTTTTTTTATGGCTAGGTGAAAATGCATAAAGACAAGTTGATTTCATTTACATTGATTCTAATCATTATTTTTAAATTAATTGATTTATCAATCGATATTTCAAGCAATGTAGAACCTAAGCATATTTTTCAAGAAATAATGCTAATTGTTGTATCGTTAGCTTTGTTCGTTTATTTAATGATTGATATCCATAAGCGTACTACGAATGAAAAACTCAATTTGGCGCAGTTAAAAGCGTCAAAAGAAAATATTAGGCTGCTTAACCAGCAACTAGAGGACTCAAAAGTTGCATTTTTTAGTAAAATTGAAGAGCAGTTTCAAAAGTGGGGGCTAACGGCAGCTGAAAAAGAAGTTGCTCTATTTTTAGTAAAAGGATTATCAACTTCAGAGATTGCCAACATTAGAGATAAATCTGAAAAAACCATCAGTAATCAATCTTCGGCTATTTATAAAAAAGCGGATGTAACAGGAAGGCATGAGCTAGCAGCCTTGTTTTTTGAAATGTTGTTGTAGGGTATAAAAAGGGCTAAGTTTGACAGAGGGAGGGCGCTCAGAATTCTGAACACTCTCCTTACCCATTTTAAAAATTAATAAAGCAACTACCCAATGCTAGGCTTATTGTTAATCACCTATTTAACTTTTTTATTTCCAATCGCTTAAACCATACTTTTCCATTATTTGAGATAACTTGCCTGATTCTCTCATTGCTTTTGTGCCTTCATCTACTATCTGTGTTAGCGCTTTACCTTTGGTATTCGGTGAACATGCTATGTAAATTGAATCAGAGGAAGGATTTTGGCCTCCAAGCTTCACTTTACTTTCTAAGTTCATATCCTTAATTTTAGCTTTTCCGACGGAAACTGATTCTATAACGACATCGATCCGATTTGCGGCTAACTTTTTAAAGTTTTTCTCTAGCGCGTCATTCCCTGGAATTGATTTAAAAATATCCTTTCTTGATGCGATTAATTTATCTAAATCTTCGCCATAAGCATAACCTTCAATTACGCCAACTTTTTCTGTTAGTAGAGAGTCTAGGTTATTGAAAACCCATGAAGAGGAATTCAATATAAAGTAACCTGTTATATCTTTTCCCCATTGTTCAGCAGGGAAATTAAAGTCAGGCGCATCTTCAGTATAAGCACCAACAACGCAATCAGAGCTACCTTCTCGGGTGGATACAATGGCACGTTCCCAAGGCATGATTTTGTAATCAACATCATACCCAGCAGCAGAGAAAACCTCGCGGGCAAAATCAATCATAAAGCCTTCTTTTTCAGAGTCAGGTTCTCCATTCATTGGATACCAGCTATCAGCCCGAATACTGACAGTTTTAGCCATTACATTAGCTGATAATATTAAGCTAATTATTAACGCTGGGATGCTCATGCTTTTCATATTTATTACCTTTGAGGTTTTATCTTAGTAAATTTTGTAGAAACAATTTAATAAACGATAACTTATTTGTATGAGATTAATTTTGAGTTTAGGAAATAGTTTGGATTTATCAAATTAAATACAAATATAAGTTAGCTCCAATCATGAAAAAATACTGAGCACTTCAAAGCTCAATTAAAGTTTAAGGCATAAAAAAACCCGCCAGCTTGCAGTTTTTATTAGCAAGTAAAGCTGTTAATTCGCTTTATATTAATGTCCTTTCTCAAAGTCATTTACTTCGCGCTCAGCTTCTCTTTCGATTTACCTATACATCTAAAGTTTTAATTATTGTATTTTATATAGGCTTGTTTATCATGTGAGGCCTATTTACAAAGGCATGTGAATATTTAAGCTTGATAGGGAATCATGTAGCAACCCTCCAAAAAATGTTCACGGCCTATTTTTAAGGCTTCTTGTTTATGTCATTTTTAACAACACTTAAAAAGTTTGGTAATCATATTGGTGCTTACAAAGTGCACTTGTGCTCTGAGGTAAAAGGCAAGCCTTTTACTAATGTGAGAATAGGGAGAGTATTAAATTTTTAAATATATAGCGATGCTGATAGTAAAGTAATCTGGGAGTAGAAATGAAAAAGCTTACTATTTTTTTGTTCCTATTGTTATCTGTTGGATATTCTTCAGTTGCTTTGTATTCGCTTATTAATAGTGATATTGAAGATGTTACTATTTGCAGCACTGATGATAATACTCGCTATATACCAAGTGACGTTTGTGAATATTATTTACTTAATTATAGAGCAGATAAGGGTGATATCGAATCACTTGAATCAGGCGCTGGTCTAGCATTTTTATTTGAAATTAAAGATATAGATAAGCGCGATGCTTATATCGAATACTTTATTTCTAAAGGAATCAAAGTAAATACGTTAAGTCACATAGATGGTTTATCACCTCTACACTCGGCTATTTTGCTTAATGACTTTGGTTTAGTGCAACTTTTAATGGATAAAGGCGCGAGTATTACCATTAAAGAAAAATCACATGGGCTTACACCTTTAGAGTTTATTCATAAACTGAGTGAAAAAAATGCTCAGATAGATAGGCAGCTGATATCTGAACTTTTGGCGTCGATTTCAAATAATAAACAGGCAGGTTAATTCAAAGAATTACCGAATATGTTAAATCTAGTGATTTTATTATTTACCAACAAAAAAACCGCCAATTGGCGGTTTTTTATTAGCAAGTAAAGCTGTTAACACGCTTTATATTAATGACCTTTCTCAAAGTCATTTACTTCGCGCTCGGCTTCATCTTTGGATTTACCGTATTTTTGCTGAATTTTACCAACAAGCTCGGTACGGCTACCTTCAATTTTATCTAAATCATCGTTGGTAAGATCGCCCCATTTTTGTTGCGCTTTACCTTTAAGTTCTTTCCAGTTTCCTTCGATACGATCGCTATTCATAATTAGCTCCTTATTAAGAGTGATGATTTTTCATTTTAAAAGCGTTACTAATAAAATGATTTTTAACGTTCACTTATAAAGTTGCAAAGGCTATACCAGAAAGTGAAACGCTTAATATATCAACTGCTTATGCTTTTTTGGTGCGTAAAGGTTTTTAGCTGGTGGCGAGCTTTATAAAAATTCTGCAGGGTGGCTTGTAATTATTTCAGGGACTGTCACTTCAGGGGGGATTATTGCAGGGACACTGTGCTGGTTTTTATAAGTATAAAAAAAGCGAGCTATTAAAGCTCGCTTTGCTGTTTAATAAAGGAATTAATGTCTAAAGCTAGGCATTAGCGCAGGAATGCCTGGCAGCATGCCTACCAGTGCCATTACACCGGTTAATAATACAAACATTATAAGTGGGATGACCCAGCGACTCATTCGCGATAAATCAGCACTTCTTTCTTTACAGCCAATAAGGCCCAAGTTATCAAGTAGCATAGTTAGTGACCAACCAAATGCAGGGTTTACTAGGCTTGATGCAAACACCACAATGGCGGCTGATTGGGTGGTTTTACCTTCACGGGTCATTTCCATACCCGCTTCAAGTAGTGGAATAAACACCCCTACAATTAAGGCAACACATAATACTGGCTGCCAAATAGCTAAGTCCATTGGGTAACCCCAAACACCCGCGATAATACAAAATAACGCAGTTAAAATTGCGCCTGCAGGAATAGGGCGTTTTGCAATAGCAGCAGGAACAATGTAAGTGCCCCAAGATGACGCAAAGTTAGCACCGCCTAATAGCGAGCCAAAGGTTTGTCTTGTTGATGCGCTAAGCATGGTATCGTCGATATTCATTTGTACTTTTTCAGTACGCTCTGGGTAACTAATTTTTTGAAATACTTGATGGCCTAAAAAGTCAGGCGACCACATAGCAACCGCTAAAACTGCAAAAGGAAGTACAACCACAAAGCTTTCTGCTGTGGGTAAGCCAAGCATCCAGCCGGTGTTTTCGCCCCACCAGTACATAGGGTTCATGTTTGGTAAGCCCGGTGCAGTATGAAACTCAAACGGTGCGCCCAATGCAAAAGCAGTAAAACCACCAATTAAACAGCTCAGTGGCACGGCTAACCAGCGTTTTTTGTAATGCTCCAATAAAGCATAAAGTAAAATTGTGGCTAAGATTACGATAAAGGCAATATGGGTCATTTGAATTTCTTCAGCCCATGCAAATAGTTTTTTAACCTGAGAAATGGTACCCACAAAGCCTAAATAGAGAAGCAAGCCACCACATACCCCTTTACTGGTGAGCTTGGCCATGAGACTGCCGCCTTTACTGAATGCTAATATCAATCCAAAGGCACCTATGAGCAAGCCAAAGGCCATAGGGTGTCCGCCTGCGGCAACCACAATAGGAATTAATGGAATGAGTGGGCCATGAGTACCCGCTAAGTTAGCGGTCGGTAAAATAAAGCCAGAAAATAGTAAAATAAATAACGAAACAATTAAAAGTTCGTAGCGTACGTTTTCAAGTACAAAGCCATCACTCAACCCCAAAGGGCCTGCAAAAGTGGCAGCAATGGCTGCAACCATCACAACTTTACCTATAGTTGCGGCCATCGCTGGAATGGTGTCTTCAAATTCAAAGCGATAATCTCTAAACGGTAAATTTGGACGCCAGCGTTTTGGCTGCATAATTTGCAGTTCGTGCTCTAGATAAGCGTCGCGGCTTTCAAACTCAGAGCTGGGTTTATGAAGATTTTCATAGCTATCGGACACGGTTTGAGTATCCGCTCCTGGTATAGCATCAGATGAATTATCATCTAGCGGCTTGGTGGTCATGACTTCTCCTGCAACTTAGTTGCTAACTCAAAATAAAAATACAGCTTTTACAAAGCAAATGAACGTTGAGTGCGCAGGGTAAAACAGCTTGCTACAGATTGTAATTAGGCAAAAGGTCGTGCATAGCCCAGTTTAACGCTTTGTAAGTGTTAACAAAAATAGCAAAGGGATGTGTTGTAACTGGCTTGTTAAATTTAAAAGATCTTTAAATTCAGTGGTTTATGTTTTTGTTTTTACAGTGTGATCTTGCCATGTAAAATAGCAGAAAGGTCATAAAATCAGCAGATTCAGCAGCAATCATTCTTTAGTCTAATAAAGGTGACGTTAGCCGCTATTTGCTTATTATAAATACAATTAGCCGCAAAGTTGCACAAAACGTAACAATTAAAAAGAGTTTTTACTTAGCTTTAGCTTCGGTTTACAGCTTTATACCTACTAGGTATTTGAAACGAAATGCAATCGTGAGCTAATTTAAGGGCATTTAAATCACTTAAAACGCCACTTGCTTTTTAATAATAAAACGATATTTTTTGCTACAATGGCGGCAAAGTAATTTAGGGTAAATAGCGTGCTGCCGGTTCAAGAAATATATACTTCACTCATTGATGCTTTAAAAGCCAACCCAATCACCTTACTGCAAGCGCCGCCTGGTGCTGGTAAATCAACATGGTTGCCATTACAGCTTATGCGCGATGGACATTATAAGCGCATCGTCATGTTAGAGCCGCGGCGCTTGGCGGCGAGAAATATTGCCAATTATTTAGCGCACTGCCAAAACGAAACGCTGGGGCAAAGTGTCGGTTTACGGGTGCGAGGTGAAAGCAAAGTCAGCACACACACTCGCCTTGAAATAGTTACCGAAGGCATGCTTACGCGCATGTTACAAAACGACCCTGATCTTAGTGATGTTGATTTACTTATTTTTGATGAGTTTCATGAGCGCTCTATTGCCGCCGATACCGCACTGGCTTTTGCTTTAGAGTCGCAAGCAGCATTGCGTGAAGATTTAACTATTATGCTGATGTCGGCCACCCTTGATAGCGATCGCTACACTGAGTTTTTTAATTGCCCAGTGATCCAGTCAAACGGGCGAAGTTACCCTATTGACGAAGTATATTGCCCAATAAAAGATGAAAGCCGCTGGCTTGATGCTATTCCACCAATAATAAAACAAGCACTCAATGAGCAAACAGGCAGTGCGCTGGTATTTTTACCCGGCCAGCTTGAAATACTGCGCGTGCAGCAAGCGCTGAGCGACTTGCCCAGTGATTGTATTGTTGCCACATTATTTGGCGAACAAGATAAAGCCAATCAACAAGCAGCAATTGCACCAGCGCCTCAAGGGATGAGAAAAGTAGTATTAACGACCAATGTTGCCGAAACCAGCTTAACCATTGAAGGTATTAGAATTGTTGTTGATAGCGGCAAGCGCCGTGCAGCCAGCTTTAATTTAAAAACCGGTGTAACTGAGCTTACCACGCAAAGTATATCGCGTTCATCGGCAGTACAGCGCGCAGGGCGTGCAGGACGAATAGAACCAGGGGTTGTGTATCGGTTAGGTTCAAAACAAACTTTTGAGAGACGAAACAGCCACGATAACCCTGATATTCTTACCTCAGATATTAGCCAACTGATGCTTGAGGCGAAGCAATGGGGCGCAAGCATTAGTGAACTCACCTTACTTGACCCGCCAAGTGAGCAACAATGCAGCCAAGCTACCAATTTATTATCTATGCTTGAAGCCATAGATAGTAACGGTAAGCTCACCACGCTGGGTAGTAAAATGTTGGGCTTTGGTGCCGATATTCGCTTAGCGCATATGTTATTAAAAGCGCAAATGTTAGAGCCACGATTAAATGGGATTTATCGCTTAGCTATTTATTTGGTGGCCTTACTAGAAAGCCGAGTTAGCACTGCCAATGAGCTCAACCTAGCACTGCATAGTCAACAGCAGCGTCCGCATCCTGTGTTTAAGCAACAATTAAATTATTGGTTAAAACGCTTAAAATTTACCGATAGCCGCACAGATTTAAACACTGAACATTTAAGCTTATTAGTATCGCTTGGCTATCCAGATCGGATTGCTAAAAAACGCGGCAATGGCTACTTATTAGCAAATGGCGCAGGAGCTGAGCTAAACCCTGACTACTGGCATAATGACGAATACATAGCTATTGCCAGTATGGGCGGCCATAAAGGCGGACGTATTTTTGCGGCCACCTCGCTTAGTCCATTGATGCTCAAAGAATATTTACCGCATTTATTTACTGAGCTTACCCGCTGCGAGTTTGATGAAAAAGCCGCTCGGTTTATTCATCAAGATGAAGTGAAACTTGGGGAAATTATCCTTAGCAGCCAACCGAGCAAACATAAGCTTAATAAAGCAGAGCGGGCCAAGGCATGGTTTAGTTTGTTTGCCAAGCAGGGTTTTTCGTTGTTTAACGAGCAAAAAGAAAGTGAGCAACTACTTATTAGAATGTGCCTAGCTAGTAAATTGATGCCAGAGCAGTTTCCTGTTATTAATCAGCAGCAGCTAATTGACTCAGCAGGTGATTGGTTAGGGGTATACCTTGAAGATATTAAAACCCTTGAGCAGCTTAAAAAGTTTAATTACTTTGAGGCACTACAAAACTGCTTCAATTGGCAACAGCAAAGCGAGCTTAAATCTTTACTCCCACTGAGACTAACAGTACCAAGTGGTTCTAATATAAAGATTGATTACCAACTTGATGGCCCCGCCAAGCTTAGTGTGCGCATGCAAGAAGTATATGGTTTAACCAGTACGCCTATGTTAGCTAACGGTAAATTAGCATTGCTAATGGAGTTGTTATCGCCAGGTAAGCGTTCACTGCAGTTGACTCAAGACTTAGCACATTTTTGGAACAGTAGTTACCGCGAGGTACAAAAAGAGATGAAAGGGCGCTACCCCAAACTTGTGTGCTAAGATCGATATTGACGCCTTGTGTGTTAAAACATAAGGTTGACACATAAATAGTACATTAAAAAGAGTGCTTCTTTAGAAAGCAGCTCCAGTTGTTGAGCGGAGATAGTTTTATTTACCCGTTGTGGGTTTCTGAGTCAGTCGCTAACTTCCTTTTGAGAATAACAATAATAGTAAGGCTACATAAATGGAACTTAGCAAATTCGATAGGGTTACTGTGATTACTCATATCAGAGACTCATATGCAGAAATAAGCACAAATCCAGTAGATAAATCTTCCTCCGTTGTATTGTGTCATGATGGTGTTACCAAGTACTTTGCAACACCTTGTGTCGCCTTTAATGAAAACCATGATGTGTATTTGTTTCCATTTACTTTTGAAAAAGATGGCACACCTTGGGAAGATGCAAACCATTTCTTATTCGAATCCGCTCGAAATAACAAACCAGGTTACAGAACTGATACTGCGCTGAAAGAGAAAGCTAGTATGTTATTGGATTATAAAGTTTTCTGTGAGCAGCGAAAAATTGACTTACTGAAGTTTATTGGAAGAAAACCTAAACGCCCGACCTATATTTATTTCTTCGATTTGTTGAAAAAGGTTAATGATGGCGAGTTAGCTCGAACATCTCTAAATAAAAAGACAAAAGTTGTCTATGATTTTTATGAATTTATATCCTCTAAGCCAAACTCGAATATTGATTTACGAAAAGTTGACACTGTTGAGTCTGTCACAAGGTTCTTCCAAAATTCATATGGGCATAGTTATTCAAAAAAAATAGTAAAGAGAGGACAGAGTTTGGCTGTAAGTAACTCTGCAAGCCCTATACCTATAGGCTATGTTCGTGAATCTAGTGAAGACTTACGACCACTTTTGAAGCCTGAACTAAATGAGTTACTATTACTTCTAAATACAAAAGAGTTTTCTGTGGATGAACGGTTAATGCATTTCATTGCCCTGCAAACAGGAGCTAGAAAGCAAACAATTTTAACAATAAGAATGAAGCATTTAAATCTGTTTAAAGAAGAGAGTGTTTTAAAAGATAGAACTTTCAAAGTACATGCAGGACCTGGAACGAGTATAGATACTAAATTTGATAAGCCACAGGTGCTCTATTTCCCAGAACAATTAGCGAATCAACTCCTCACCTACTCAAAATCTACAAAAGCTAAACAACGACGAGATAAATTTATTGCTAAGAATGGCAGTATTCTGAGTGATGATGATATGTATTTGTTCTTATCACCTCAAGGTGAACCACACTATATGGCAAAGTCAGATCCTCGCTATAAAATAACTAAAAGCAAACCGCAAGGACGAAATACTTATTATATGAAATTAAAGTGGAAAAAGTTTGCTGGTTCTAACTATCCAAGAAACTATACATTCCATTGGCTAAGAGCAACCTATGCATATTATTACTACCAAAGATTACAACCTCTTGCTGCTAAAGGGGTTCTAACGAATGGAGATATTATATCTATGGTTCAAAAGCGCTTACACCACGCCAGTCGTGAAGTGACAGAGTCTTACCTTCGACTATTTGACATGGTTGTTGATTCTAGAGTTGCCGCACAATCTATTTATGAACAG
The DNA here is from genome assembly GCF_001974855.1 of Pseudoalteromonas sp. SK18. GTDB lineage: Bacteria > Pseudomonadota > Gammaproteobacteria > Enterobacterales > Alteromonadaceae > Pseudoalteromonas. The sequence goes on from NZ_MTQB01000018.1 coordinate 75,786, forward strand.
CAAGTTTTTGGCTTATATGATTTAGAGATGGATGCTTACAATGAATAGTTATGTCGTAAGAGACACTATTATTGTTACGAAAACGGAGCTGTTCGAAAATGAGTATCTACATCCTGAAAAGTTAAGACTTTCACTATCGGGTAAAAAACACCCTCTTGATCTAGGCCATATAGCCTATTTAAATTATAGATTTTGCACTTCATCCGCTGCACACAAAGATATGCCGTTTCTTGTTGATGAATCTAGTCTCTCAAAACACAGAATTGATTTTATCAGAAATCTTATTGAGTATGTAGTTACAAGAGGGTTCAGGGATTCTAGTATTCGCACTGTTATACAAAAGACTCGAGCTGGACTGGCTGTATTGGAAGACTATGGTTATAAGGCCAGTTTCTTACGAGACTTTGAAAGCACTAAGCAAGCTTACAATGCTATTTCCCTTGAGTTGAATCATAAAGTACGGTCTGTTGATATTGACTTTACTCCACGTGATGCTGAATTAAAGCAAATCGCATTATCATTTCTTATTTTTATTCACTACGGTAAGCCAGCACAGTCACATATAGTAAATAACATTGTAAAATTTAGTGGCAAAGCAAGCAAAACTCAGCCTCGGGAGATACAAGACCTTCAAACAGCCTTTAATACTTATAAAAGTATAGCGTTATGTTTAACTGAATTTTTAATTGAAAAGTCAGAATTTCCATGTCGTTTGAAAATGCCAAATTACATCACTTACTTATTCCCGTATGCAAGTCATCGGGTTACACCTTACACACACCGACCATCTAATATATACAACCATCTTGAAGGCCGATTAAGTACGTTAGATGAGAAGTATAAACTCTCCTCAACTCAAAATAAGTCAAGTATCAAGAGTGATTACGCTCGAAGTGTTAAAAGGTTCAACGAAGCAAACTCTAATCCAAGGTGTAAGCCTCGACGAGCTTTTGCTTGTACCGCAATGCAAGCATATCAAGTACTTTTTATTATGTTGTCAGGAGCTTATCCTGATGAAATAGCTCAGATAGAATTTGACGGTAAGATGGAAATAAATAAGTCTTTAACTAATAAAGGGTATCGGATCATTAAATTTAGAGCTGCAGGTAAAGTTGTTCAATATGAAATTGCATCAGGCGCTGTGAGCATTTTTAAACGATACCTAAAACTACGTGAGTGGCTTTTGAGAGGTAAAAAGGTAAAAACTCTTTTTTTTGGGATGAAGGTAAAATCGTGGGAACCAACTGTTATATCTGAGACTGCCCTTAGGAAATTTCAGCGTGAAAAAATGATTGGTGTTTTTATGCCTAGCCACTTTAAACCTATTACTGCAAGAGAAGTACGTAAATCAAAAAGTCTGTTCCTACACGAACACCCTGATATTGAGAAAGATACAGTTGCAAATGTACTCGGGCATTCCCAATCGACTAATGAAAAAACTTATATGGAAGTGTCACCTGAAAAGTCACATTCCGAGTTATCATTATTTTGGGACGCTGCTAATGAAGCTGCAATGCACGTTTCAACTGGTAGCAACACGGATAAAAAAACTGCGTCGGGGCATTGTGGAAAGTATTTGCAACCCGAAGTAGCTATCCCTCATCCACCAATTAAACCTAATTGTAGAACCCAATATGGGTGTTTATTTTGCTCTCATTATATCTGTCATGCTGATGATAAAGAAGATTCCCATAAGCTTGTTAGCTTGCAGTACATTGTTGATGGTGTTTTAAGAGCTAGCCTCGAAAGAGAAAAGGCAAAAGAGCTTTTTGAAAAGCTGTCTGTTAGGGTTAGGAGCATTCTACATCAGATCAACATAAAATCTGAGCAGGGGGGAAAAAATGTCAAAGAGTGTATTGAGCTTGTTTATCATCGTGGAGAGTTAACACCATATTGGGAAAGCCGTTTACAGCGATATGAACAATTAGGCTTAATTTTCATTGACAGTGCTGATGGGGCTATTGAATAACATGAAAAAAACAAAAAACTATACAAACCCACAATTTTTATCCTTGCTCTCGGATGAAAACACTTTATTTACACAAGACTGTAATCCAGATGAGCTTAGTTTTGATAATGGGGTCACTATTCCTAACGACTTTGTGTTATGTCGCAATGCAAAAGGTGCAGTAACTGCCATTTTTTCTGGGCTAACATGGGACTTTACGCCCTACAGACTATCGACCAAAGGGACGTGTTCAATTTTTTGGGGAAAACTAGCTGTTAGTGGTGATGATAAGTTTGATAAAAGCACGCTTATAGAGGTGAAAAAGATATATGTTCTTCTAATGTTTTTGGCTAAAAATGGTAAAGCAGGTCCACTTTCAGTAACTACGTTGAAAAGTTATGCGAGTGAGTTGTTCTCAATAGTTGAATTCGTAGTGAAATTACAAAAAAATAGGATGCTGGGGAAGATCAGCGTTCAGGACATATTATCAAACAAGAGCTATCTTGCGCATTATGCAAAAACGTTGACGAAGAAAAATAAGCAGCGTTTGCATGCATTACTAATGCAGTTGAAAACAATCGGTGAGGAAAATATTGGTTTTGATGTTGTTTATGATAAAGGCTTACACGAAACAATACCGCATAAGCAGCATCCTATTATTCCGACTAGAATCTATCTTGAACTTATTAATCATTTAACAGATGAAAGACAGTATATTCATAAAAATATTGAAAGATTAGGTCGGTTTATACGTGAATTTAAAGATCCCCACTACGGTATAAATAGAAAAGAGCAGAAAAAGCAGGCTAAACTAAATAATGTAAAAGATTTTACTTGTCGTGCCACGTTTCCTGAGGCGGTGGCAAGGTATAAAATGAAAGATGTGTTTAAACATTTTGATGTTGAAATCAGAAGCCGGGCTTCACTTGTAATGCTGATAGGGGTTATCCAGTATAAAATGAAGTTTCTCATCCATTTATATACTGGCATGAGAAATGATGAAGTTAACAGGTTGCCGTATCAGTGTGTTCACGAAGAGGTTTTGCAAGCTGAAAAGCTAGGTGAAAATGGAGAATCTTTAGCTGCATCCGAACTTATCCATGTACTCTCTACGACAACTAAGTTCACAGGGTATCGCAAAGAAGAGTCTTGGCTAGCGCACAACTCTGTAGTAAATGCTGTTTCATCGCTTCAAACTATTGTTAGGGCTTATTCTGATATAGTGGGCGGGACGCCTGATAGTTACCCTTTACTTATTAGTACGGTTAAAATTTTTATGAAAAATCATTTTGATACTGATAGGTCTGAGGTTATCTCTTTTAAACCTCGCCACTATACTTTCCTTTCAAATCCTGAATTTCTAATAACAGAAGACGATTTCGAAGTCTTGCAGGCTAGTGACCCTGACCGAAGCTTTGCGAAAGAAAAGAAATTTAGCATAGGTATGCCATGGCCCCTTACTTCACATCAATCGAGAAGATCTCTGGCTTTTTATGCGCTGAATAGCGGTTTTGTGTCGTTGCCAACGCTTGCAAAACAATTTAAACACCTCAGTCAGGAAATGAGTAGGTATTACAGTCGCAATTTTGAGAATGTGAAAACAATTTTTGGTCATTACGATGTAAAAACTAAGAAGTATGTTTTGCCCTTAAACCATATTGCTTTAGAAGTGCAAGTAGGAATGTCATTGGAAACTGCAGAAGCCATTTTGAACGATCTCATGAATGAAGATACTGAGCTACACGGAAAAACAGGTGGTTACTTAGAAAGACAAAGAAGCAGGCTTAACACTGGTGAGGTACTTGTTGAAGAATTGAAGAGTGAAACAGTAAAAAAGGTAAATAATGGTGAGTTTAATTACAGAAAAACATTGCTAGGAGGATGCACTAACGATGATATTTGTGAATGTTCAATTTTAGGAGAGTTTGCTGATTGTTTAACTAGTTCATGCGCGGTTATTAAGTTTGAAAACGTTGATAAATTGATAATCTCAACAACAAAAGAACTATCGTCCTATCATCCAGACTCGGTTGAGTACTTAGCCACTAAGGAAGAATTAGATGAATTGGTCAGATATAAAAATAATAAGAAAAGTTTGATCAAATCTTAGATAAAGTTAATTAAGCAAGGAGTAATACCATGGCTTTAAAAGATTGTTATGAAGCATTTGAGCGACTTAAGGTAGGAAAAGGTACAAAGGATGGTTGTATAGGTCTTGCTCCAGAGTTAATTACTCCTGCGAGAGTATCCATTGAAGCTGGACATGACGCAGGTTATCTGAAGAAAAGTCGTAAACAACACACCGGCCTTATCAGTGCAATTTTGGCTTATCAACATAAAAACACCTCAACAACACTGTCCAAAGCAGAGACTAAAAGGCGCTCAGTTCAAAGAATTAGTAGGATAGAAACTGAGTTAAAACTTACAAAAAAACGACTAGAGGATTCTTTAGCAAGAGAGCTAAAATTGGTTGCTAAAATTCGAGAGCTTGAAGAAGACTTGTATAAGCAATCTAACGTCGCCCGCCTCAACGTCTAGTTTGGGTTTAAACCACTAATATTAATCTTTCAAGACCAGTATAAAAATAATCTGATGGATGGTTTGTGAATTGTCATTACTGTAAAGTGGCTATCAGATAATATTAGATTGTGCTTGGTATTTAAATGGATGTCTCAGGTTTCTTAACATATTTTGCCGTTTTAGCGGCCCTTTTAGCGTTATCATCAGAAGAAAAAAAATTAGAGTTAGCGATTAAGCTTAAATTTAAAAGGTGGATTGTTAGCTGCATAAATATCATGAAATCGTTAGACCAAAACTTATAAAGTTGGTGTATGCTAAAACTCCATTTGGGTCTTTAGCAAGCAGTTTTTGTTGGCGTAGAAAATCATTCCAATTTTAGCAAGAAGTTTGCCGAAGCTAAGATATACTAATATTATTAGTCCATTAGACCTAATCTATTGGGTGAAACAACAAACTTATTCAAAGTCAGGTTATTGCTCATAACCATTTGTCAGATAAATATAAACAGATTCTTCAAAAACTGTAAGGTCAGAGGGGAGCTACTACACTTATGATAATCACACTCATTCATAATAGGAATATCGAAAGAGAGCATATAGTAGGTCAGAAGTAATTTTTATTAATATCAAATTACTATCAATAAAACCTCATAATTGAACTTCTTCTAGCTTTATGCTGAAAAACCCTGTTCAAGTCCACGAATAGTCCGTTTAATTAGCTCACGTCCACGTATAGTATTTATAACAGAAAAAGGTTTATGGCCATCAAATTGGATATGTGGTGTGCTTAACCAATAATTCCATCTATTTACGTTATAAAAATAAGAAACACCAAATAATGATAGTTTTGCTAGCTCCAACATGCTCTGACTTGTCGATAGATTAAAAGGTTTATTACTCTTTTGATGGCGCTCTATTGCCTTAACACTAATCCCTGTTGCTTCTGCAAGTAAAGTAACGTTCCAGTGCAAGCTTTGTCTAAATAGTATTGCGTCATTAAACATTATGCCAGAGCTAATAATTTCCATTTCATCCAACGGATTAGAGCTATAGGTTATTTTTCCGCCTGTCACTATTTTTATGAAATCGATATAGGAATCAGCCTTCTTCAAATTGCACTTATTCATAGTAAATACCATCAATTATTAAATAATACATAGACTTTTGCGTCGGCGGTACTAAGTTAAATAGTTACTTTAATTCGCTAAAACCTAGAGCTAAAGTCTCTTGTTTGAAGCGTCCAAATATATTAACTACCTGTTCGTAAGATTTAGTTAAAAAGTGTGATTCATTTTGCTCTTTAATATTTGAATTGCTAGATATGTCATTGTCAGCCTCAAAATCTGTTATGTGGATTAAATGTTTAGTTTTTTTATCACCTAAAGAAACTTTGTTTAAAGTAATCGCTGTTACATCATTCATGATGGGTGATTTCATCTTATCAAATTTAACAACATCAGCCTCAAAAGGGACGTCTTGTTTAACACGGTAAGCATATTCTAAGAGCTTCGGTTGTGCAGGCATATACAAAACAGCATTTTGATTTTTTGAAGAGGTAACTCTAAGGATTCGACCTAATATTTGTCTGAAATGCATTTCTGTTTTGATATTAGTTAAATGACAGCATACTTGTAACCTCGGTATGTTTGTACCTTCGCTAATCATACCTACCGAAACAATCCATTTGCTGGAACTATGTCTGAATCGTTGAATAATTTCAGTAGGTTCACTTTCTCGATAGGTAACAACACTACACTCTTCATTAAGGTATGATTTAAGTAGGTTTGCAATATTATTTGCGTGTTCAACTGAACTGGCGACAATTAAACCTGCAGCACTTGGAGAAGATGAGCGAATATAGCTTAACTTTTTTTGTGCAGACAAAAGTATATATTTAATAACCTCCTCATTTTCTATGACGCTTTGGTAAGACACCGCAGACTCAGAGAGTAAGCTTTTGAAACTATTAAATCTTTTTGTTTCTTCATCTCCAACAATCGAAATATTGCTATTATCAATTGCTACTATTTTAGGAATTCGGCAAACATCGTCTTGAATGGCCTCTGCAAGACCGTAGACATAATCACACGAAATCTTATTGCTAGGGTATAAATAATTTGAAAGAGTAATTGGCGCAGTGTCAGATCGCCAAGGTGTTCCGGTTAACGCCAATGTATAAGTAGCTTTGTCTTTGATGTTTCGTATTATTTGTTCACCCCAAGCGTTAGCATTTTCGATATTTGAGCCTGCACAATGATGAATTTCATCAAAAATAACAAATACACGAAATCGAGAAAATAATTGCCAAAATGTCTTATCTAAGTACAGCAAGCTTTGATAAGTTAGTGAGCTTCCTTTAGCACCCAATAGTCCATCAAAGCGTTCTTTGGTTATTGTTTGTAGGCTCTCACAAAAATCATTTGCGACGATAGATGCAGGAGAAAAACATATAACCAAATCAATATGGCCATCGCTTAACATTTTGTTTGCTAATTCAGAGGCCATAACGGTTTTACCCGCACCAGGAGTAGCCAAAGCTAAAAAATGTTTTTTCCCACCTAAGTATTTATTGAGTGCTAGATTTATACATTCAGATTGCCAAACTCTTAACTTCATGTGTTTTGCTGTTTCTCTTGGTTAATTAAGCTTTCTATGGCTTTAATTTTTCCTAAAATTTTAGTGTTATTATCTCTAGCTTGGTTGTACTTACTTTGTATTTCAGTGACTAATTCTGGGAATTCGTCGTAGAGCTCCTTGTAAGCTTCCGTCTCTCCGAGGTTTAACAATAATTCGGCTTTATAATGGTTTAACTTTGTTGTTAATGATTTTTTTATTTCGTCGCAGAGTTTTATCTGTTGATAATTATCAGTGGCATACACGATTAGCTTTTGAACATCAAACAGCTCAGTTTTAATAAAGCGGGTGCCTTTTCTCTTATTAGATAATTGTTTCCTCAACCACCCTTTCTTGACAAGCTTTAGAAGCTCAGCATACAACTTCCGACGAATTATTACAGGGTCTAAAAAAGGATCTTTACTGATAGCGATATAAGCTGATCTGACATCACTTGTTGTAAAGTTATTAAAGTTGGGAGCTTTAATTATTTGAACTACCAAATTGTCTATTTTCAAAAGAAATTCCAAACTACGTTAACCAAAAACCGACTGCTCCGCTAGCGGAGCAATTCTAGGCCTTTTATCTGTGACAATCAAGCTCCGCTAGCGGAGCAGGTTGGAACATGAATATTATTGGTAAGAACGTGAAAGTAATTAGGGAGAAGCTTGGATGGACACAAGAACAACTTGTAGCAAAGTGTAACCTTATTGATTGGCAAATTAGCAGGAGTACTTTAGCTAAAGTTGAGGCTAATGTTAGGAGGGTGACAGATATTGAAGTTCTGAAATTATCGATAGCACTAAATGTTTCTGTTAATGATTTGTTTGATATTTCGTGAATTTTTGATAAAAATTTGATGTATGCGAACAATAAAGTTTGAAACCTTAGGCGACAACTAGCTTGAGAAATGCCGTTTGGAAATTAAAAGAGGATAGGTAGCTTTGAGTATTTAAACTGACAGCGAAAACCAGTCATTAGCTAAGTAATGAAAGCTTTCCCTTTTTCACATGGATAAAGAACCTACAGTAAGCATAATATTTATAGCTGGCGATAAGTTACACTATTTGCTAATAATAGAAGCTCATAAATAAGGACATTTTCGCGTAAAAATAGGGAAAGTGTACTCTGATAAAACTGTTAGCACTACAAGGAGGTGTCAAGCGTGCCTGAAAGATTAGAACTTACAAAAAATGCTCAATTCTATGTGCCTAAAAACTCCATTGATGATTCAATCATAAATGATATTCTCGGTGCTGCTGTGGAAAATATGGATACTGGTACTCAGTTTGTTGTTGACCTTTTTAGATCTGATAAGAGAGTTGAAGAGTCAGAATTGGAATACAAGTGCTCAGTTAAAGTATTTCCCTCTGTTAGACCTGTATATTTTATTAATGAAGCTCTCGAAGATAGGGTATACGCATTTATTATATTGATTGAGTATCAGAACTATTTAGCAATCTTTAAAAAAAGTTGCGCAAATATATCTGTGAATCGCCCCGAGTTCATCGGAGACCAGTTTGTTTAAGTCAGGCCACTTTACCTGACTCGTTTAAATTATCATAGTAGTCTGTTTCATATTGAGCTGGTGAAATATACCCAATTGAAGATAATAAG
>NZ_MTQB01000019.1:0-75926 GCF_001974855.1 Pseudoalteromonas sp. SK18
ATTTATAAAAAAGCAAAGAAAGGCTCTGTTTTTTTTGCTCATTTGCACCCATTCTTTGCTGTTTGTGCAAATAATTTTTAAGTGATTTATTCACCACTGAGGTTATGAGGCGCTGCATTTTACCCGCGACTCGCAGCTCGAAGCCCGTTGTCTTCTCATTTACTCTCATTCGCTTCTCTGTGTTCAAATAGCTTTTAGTGAATTATGCACAAAGAGGGCTATGAGGCGCTGCGCTGAAAGAGTAGGTTAAAGGATAAAGATTTCAGATTTTAGCACTAGCTCGCGCCTCGCAGCCCGTTGCCCGCAGCTCGTAACTTTCAAATAATAAAAAAAAGGAGCATTACTGCTCCTTTTTAAATATTACTCAGGTTTATTTAATATCAAACCTATCGGCGTTCATTACTTTTACCCATGCATTTATAAAGTCGTGTACAAAACGGGTTTTGTTATCGTCTTGAGCATAAAACTCTGCTAATGCACGTAGGATTGAGTTTGAACCAAACACTAAATCAACCCGCGTAGCCGTGTATTTAGTTTTACCGCTTGCACGATCAACTATGTTGTACTCGCCTTTACTTGCAGGTTCCCAGCGGTTGTTCATGTCGGTTAAATTAACAAAGAAGTCGTTACTCAGTACGCCTACGTTGTCGGTAAATACGCCATGCTCACTATTGCCATAGTTAGTGCCCAGTACGCGCATACCAGCTAGTAACACGCTCATTTCTGGCGCGGTTAAGCTCATTAATTGGCTGCGCTCCAGTAATAGCTCCTCGGCGGATACAGCGTAGTCTTTTTTCAACCAGTTTCTAAAACCATCATGAATTGGCTCTAATGGCTCAAATGACTCGGCGTCGGTCATATCATCAGTTGCATCGCCACGCCCTGGGGCAAATGGTACGGTTACATCAACCCCGGCCTTTTTAGCGGCTTGCTCTACTGCAGCGGTGCCGCCAAGTACAATTAAATCAGCCATACTAACAGGCTTAGTTAAGCTCGCTTGCAGTGTTTCAAGTGCGCTAAGTACCTTGGCTAAACGCGCAGGTTCGTTACCTTGCCAGTTATTTTGCGGACCAAGGCGAATACGGGCGCCATTAGCACCACCACGGTGATCGGAGCCTCTATAAGTACGTGCACTGTCCCATGCGGTATTAATTAAGTCGGTTTCACTTAATCCACAATTGAGTAGCTTCGCTTTTAAGTCGGTTATTTCAGCGTCGCTTAAGGTGTAATCAACCGTTGGAATTGGATCTTGCCAGATTAAATCTTCGCTTGGTACATCGGCACCTAAATAGCGCGATTTTGGCCCTAAATCACGGTGGGTTAACTTAAACCATGCGCGAGCAAATACGTCAGTAAAGTACTCAAAATCGTCATTAAAACGCTCAATAATTTTACGATATGCGGGATCGAGCTTCATTGCCATGTCGGCATCGGTCATTATTGGGTTTAAACGAATTGATGAGTCTTCCACATCAACGGGTTTATCTTCTTCTTTAATATTAACCGGCTCCCACTGATGAGCACCGGCAGGGCTTTTTGTTAGCTCCCATTCGTAATTGAGTAACAATTTACAATAGCCGTTATCCCATTTAGTTGGGTAGGTTGTCCATGCGCCCTCAATACCTGAGGTCATGGTATCGCGGCCAATGCCACGCGTTTTATAGTTATTCCAACCAAGGCCTTGCTCGTGTACGTCGGCAGCTTCTGGCTCTGGGCCTAAATTTTCTTCTTTACCATTACCGTGAGTTTTACCAACAGTGTGGCCTCCAACGGTTAGTGCTGCGGTTTCTTCGTCGTTCATGGCCATGCGGGCGAAGGTTTCCCGAACTTGATCTGCAGTTTTAAGCGGATCGGGCTTGCCATTAACCCCTTCTGGGTTTACATAAATTAAGCCCATTTGTACTGCTGCTAATGGGTTTTCCATGGTGTCGGGTTTATCAACCTGGGTATATCGCTCATCACTAGGCGCAAGCCATTCTTTTTCTGCGCCCCAGTAAACGTCTTTTTCTGGATGCCAAATATCTTCACGGCCGCCAGCAAAGCCAAAGGTTTTAAGTCCCATTGATTCATACGCCATATTACCGGCTAAAATAATCAGATCAGCCCATGAAAGCTTATTGCCGTATTTCTTTTTAATTGGCCACAGCAAACGGCGAGCTTTGTCGAGGTTGGCATTATCGGGCCATGAGTTAAGTGGAGCAAAACGTTGATTACCCGTACCGCCACCGCCTCGGCCATCCGCTAAACGATACGAGCCCGCAGCATGCCACGCCATACGGATCATCAGGCCACCATAGTGCCCCCAATCGGCTGGCCACCACGGTTGGCTTTGAGTCATTAAATTTTTTAGGTCGGTTTTAAGTGCCTCTAAGTCGATTGAATTAAAAGCGTCGGCGTAATTAAAGTCGCTATCGTAGGGGGTAGTTTTACTATCGTGCTGATGAAGGATGTCTAAATTCAGTGAATTTGGCCACCAATCTGTATTGGTGTTTTCAGTTGTGGTATTACTGCCATGCATAACCGGGCATTTACCCGCTTTATGATTATCCATATTGAGCTCCTTTTTAAATATAAATAAAAACGCCCATGCTTACTGCTTTTGGCATTCACCAATTGGGAGCGCTGTTATTTTTTTGCCATTATATTAATGACGTGTACGGTCTCTGCTTATTCAATATACGTGTAGCGGCTTTGATACGCTAGAGCAAGACGATGCTTTAAAACGATTACAATCATTTATAAATATGATGGTGCTGTCAGTTGTGTGCTTAATATTAAAACTTTTTATAAAATAGATGATCGTTATTAAAAATAGCCACGTAATGTATGCTGAAGGGTTTGAAAGTGACTTAGGTTATCTTAAGTGCACAGTGGAATACCCCCCCCTTCGCCATGAAATTATAGTTATAAAAGGTGTATAAACTATTTATGCACCTTTATTTCTTCCCTATTTTTAACTATTTGAATTTAGTTAAGTAAAAATTCAGGTAGGCACATATACACTAGGCCTTATCTCCTATTGTTCCCTGAGATGTTGATGTAGTTTTTTCCAGCCCACCTTGGGCTGGTTTTTTTTGCCTATAATTACTGCTACTCAAGTTAATGCCAGCTTCCCTATACTCACCCTAGTACCAATGATGTGCGCATGTTAGAGTTAACAAAGCGATTAATTAATTTTTTAACTAGGCATATCAATGCGTTTTTATTTTTTACTATTTATTGTTTTTATAGGTGCTTCATCTGCAGTGCAAGCTGCTGATAAAAACACCGCGACCTTGGATGAGCAACAGCAACGTGAATTAGCGCAGCTAAAAGAGCCAATGTATAAGCCATTACTTGAGCGTTATATTCTCGACGAACTAAAGTCGGTTCGCCAAGATCAACAAAAACTGCGTGAAGACGTGACCAAACAAGTTACGCATGCACAGTTAGACACCGCCGATCGGGCGCTTACCTACACCACAGATACCATTAATAATGTATTTTTTATTATTACTGCCACCGCCTCTATTTTAGTATTGGTGGGCTGGAATTCACTACGTGATGTAAAAAATAAAGTAGAAGATATAGTAAATACTCGAGTTAGTGTTATTACTGACGAGTACGAAGACCGCTTGAAAATTTTAGAAGAAAAACTGCGTGTACGTTCTGAAGAAATACTCAGTAACCAAGAACGTATATCGATCACCAACGAAGTTCATTCGTTATGGATGCGAGCCAACCTAGAAAGTGATATTGCCAATAAAATTGAAATATTCGATGAGATTTTAAAACGTAAACCAGAAGATGTAGAAGCCATTGCCTACAAAGCGGATGCATTATTAGAGCTAAATGAAACTGAGCAAGCCATTGAGCTTTGCAATCAAGCCATTGATATAGATAGTGATTACGGATATGCCTATTGGCAGAGAGCCTGTGCGTATGCTTTAACACATGAACATGCAGATGCCCTAGCTGATATAAAAATGTCGCTTGAATACTCGCCTAACTTACGAAACGAGCTACTTCACGAAAGTGCTTTTGCCAGCCTACATGATAACGATAGCTTTAATGCTATTGTTTCAAACGAAGCTTAGGGTCTGCTGACCCTAGCGTTTGAAGTATAAGTCTATTGATTTAGAGAGCAGCTCGTCTAGCTGCTCTTCAAAGTCTTCTATGTCAATTTCAAAATGATTTAAGTACGCTTTAGCCTGCACCTGAGATAAATTGCGGTTTTTAACGCTGTATTGGCGCTCATCTTTTTGCTTGTCGTATCGAGGTAAAAATAATAACTGCGCATAATAAGGCGATTTAATGTGCTTGTTCGCAAAGCGACAAAAGTCTTCAATGTGGTCTACGCCATCAGGGCCTAAACAGCCTGGCTCTACTCGATACATTACACGAATTTTTTTCTCGTCACTTAGCTGCATAATTAATAATTACCTAAAAAATAAAACCCTAACCACTTTACCATCTTTAATCTGATAACTTGATATAAGCTCTGAACGTTTATCTATAACGTTCGCATCCGTTGAACAGGTTTCTGACAGTTCATGGTCTATTACAATATCACCATGCACAATACGCTTGATTGGTGATGAGTGCAGACACTTAAGTTTTTTAAACATAATGCCATAACGCGCTATTAGTTTTTCTTTACCTTTAAATAATAGCTCATTCGGGAAAATATAAAACTCAACATCTTCATCATACATGCGAATAAATTCTTCAATGTTACGCGCGTTGTAAGCATTTACTAATTGCTCAACAACAGCAAGTGACTCACGCGACTGTTTTGCTTTGGCTTGTTGCTTTGCTGTGAGTGCTTCTTTTGCTTGTGTAACTGCTTGCTCAGCTTGCGCAACAGCCTGGGCTTTATCCGCTTTACTATTAGGCTGCTGAACGGGCTTTGTAGATTCGCTGCCAAGTACTTGAGAGTCATCTGCTTTTACTTTATCAACAACCGGCTTTTTTGGTGTATTAGCCTCTTGGCTTAATGTATCAAGCGCGTCTTGTTGTTGCGCTGCATTTTTTTGCTGTGTTTGTTTAGTCTCGTCCAGCGGTGTTGATTGCTCTATAGCATGACTATTTAACGTGAAAGCGGCCAATAAACAGGCACAAATAATAAATAAAGATTTCATGGATTTCCTAAGTACGAAGACTAAATACAATTAAAGCGCAACATAGCAAATTTTAGGCCTCTGAGATAGTTATTATAACGTTATAGCTCGCTACCAATACTGCTCAACCGTGATATGTCCCGGCTCTTTTCGACGATTACGCTTATAATTTTGAGCCAATAATAACTCTGTGGTGTCTTTAACCATTTGCGGATTACCACACAGCATAAATTGGGCATTATTTGGTGTAGCCCATAACCCCACGTGCTCATATAAAGCATTATTTTCAATCACAGTGGTAATTCTGCCTGCTAAGCCTTGTAAAGGCACCTCACGGCTAACAACCGGAATATAGTTGAGTTGACTAGGATGTGATTTTATTAGTTTGTTAATAAGCTCCTGATAGCTTAAATCGCTATTTTGCCGTACACCATGCACTAAATTTATGTGTTTGTATTTTTGCCATACTTCGCTCTGCTGTAACATTGATAAAAATGGCCCAATTGCTGTACCTGTACTGAGCATCCACAATTGCTCACTCGCTGGCACTTCGTCAAGAGTAAAAAAGCCAGTCGCTCGGCGCTCTATTAATACGGTGTCACCTGGTTTTAGAGTGGCTAAATGAGAAGATAGTAAGCCATCAACTACGTTAATGAGGTAAAACTCTAAATCAGGGCTCTGGGGGGCATTAACATAAGAGTAGGCACGCGCTATACGTTTATCACCATCCATAATAGAGAGCTTAGTAAATTGCCCTGCTTTAAACGGCTCTACATCGGCGTGAACAGTTACGCTAAATAACGAGTCATTCCACCATTTAACTGACTTTACCGTGGCATCAATCCAATTAGACATAGGTTACTCCAGAGTTTAAGGCGCGTTACTAGCTATCAGCTAAGAGTTTAAAATTGTTTATTTTAAAGGCACGATTTATAACTTCAACATTAGCATTAAGTTATAAATACTGACAGGGAAATAAATGACAAGACAACTTTCGGGCTACGGGTTTCGAGTAACGAGCAACGAGCTAGTGCTAAAACCTTTTGAACACAGAGAAGAAAATGAGAAGTAAAAGAGAAAGTAAAACATCAAACTGGTAGCAGCGGGTTTACCCCGCGTCTCTATACTTAATGACCTAAATCTGACGCGATATAAAATCGCTGCTACGAAAGGCATTTACTGCTAAAAACATTTTTTCACCACAGAGGGTTCCGAGGCGCTTTGCGCTACACAGAGGAAGATTGGTATTTTTTAAGCATTTCTCTGTGTTCTCGGTGGTAAATACATATCTGACGCGATATAAAATCGCTGCTACGAAAGGCACTTACTGCTAAAAATAATTTTTCACCACAGAGGGTTCCGAGGCGCTTTGCGCTGCACAGAGGAAGATGGTTTTTTTTAAGCATTTCTCTGTGAGCTCTGTGTTCTCGGTGGTAAATATTTTTTAAATTAATGACCTTGCGCGGCATAAAGCCCCGCCTAAAGTAAATTTTGAAGGTAACCATATTAGTAGTCGGGAGTTTACCTCCCGCATTTGTGTTTAATATCCTAGACCTGACGCGATATAAAATCGCTGCTACGAAAGGCACTTACTACAAAAAACAATTTTTCACCACAGAGGGTTCCGAGGCGCTTTGCGCTGCACAGAGGAAGATGGGTATTTTTTAAGCATTTTTCTGTGAGCTCTGTGTTCTCGGTGGTAAATATTTATTTTTAATTAATGACCTTGCACGGCATAAAGCCCCAACTACAGTAAATCCGATTATTAATCATACCCTTAGGCGGGGGTTTACCTCGCGCATTTTAATATGACGTCTAAAATCTAATTTCTTGTTTAAACACAGAGAAGTGAACGAGAGTAAATGACAAGACAACTTTCGGGCTACGGGTTTCGAGTAACGAGCAACGAGCTAGTGCTAAAACCTTTGACCTAGTACCTGAAACCCAGGAACATAAAGCTCGTAGCTCGAAGCCCTTGGCTCGCACCCCGCACCTAAATTTCAGGCATAAAAAAAGCCGCATAAAATGCGGCTTTGGGGGTTTAGTCTCACTTCACTTTGGGCGTGTCTCCAAAACTTAGTGAATACGTTACCAAGGAACTGTTATATTTAACCTAAACGGTGGATTAAATTGACTCTAGGGCAATTTTAACCATTTCGTTGAACGTGGTTTGACGCTCATCTGCAGGTGTTGCTTCGCCGGTGATCACGTGATCGCTTACGGTGAATAATGCCATTGCTTTTGCGCCATACTCTGCTGCAACGCCGTATAGGCCAGCTGTTTCCATATCAACCGCAAGTACACCTAGTTTGTCTAGGTCTTTGTAGAAAGTGTCATCAGCTTGATAGAAAGTATCGGTAGTAAATACGTTACCTACTTTTGCATCAATGCCTAAATCTTTAGCCGCATTAACGCCGTTTAAAAGTAAATCAAAGTTAGCAATCGCTGCAAAGTCAGTACCACGAACACGGGCACGGTTCACGTTAGAATCAGTGCTTGCACCTTGTGCAAAGATTACGTCGCGAATTTTAATATCGCTGCCAATACCACCACAGGTACCAATACGGATAATATTTTTAACGCCAAAACTAACAATAAGCTCACGAGCATAAATTGACATTGAAGGAATGCCCATGCCAGAACCCATAATGCTCACTGGCTTACCTTTGTAAGTTCCAGTAAAGCCGTACATGTTACGTACGCCAGTTACTTGCACTGCATCATCTAAAAAGTTTTCAGCAATATATTGTGCGCGTAGCGGATCGCCTGGCATTAATACTGTTTCGGCAAAATCACCTACGTTTGCACTGATATGCGGAGTACTCATTGATTGTTTTCCTTTTGTTTGGCTAAAAGCCCTATTACTTTAAAATAGCGAGCGTATTTCTAAGTTATTTAACTGTGTTCAGCTTATCAATAAAGCCATCACCATATTCTAACGCTTTAAGGTTAAACCATTGCGCAAGTGTTTGACCGATATCAGCAAAGCTATTGCGTTCGCCCAGTGGCATGTTGTTCATTCCTGGCTGATAAGCAATAACTGGCACATATTCACGTGTGTGCTCAGACCCTGGAAAGGTCGGGTCACAGCCATGATCGGCGGTGATCATTAATAAATCATCTGGCTTTAGCTGATCTAAAATAGTTGGTAAGTAATCATCAAACTCTTTTAGCGCTTTAGCATAGCCAACAGGATTTCTGCGATGGCCAAACTTTTCATCAAAATCAACTAAATTGGTAAAAATTAAACTGTGATCCTGCGCAGTGGCCATCACTTCACTGGTTTTTTCTAGCAAGTTCATTAACCCTGGCGCTTTATGCTTTTGGGTAATGCCTTGGTGCGCATAAATATCTGAAATTTTACCAATACTGATTACTTCGCCACCGTCTTTTGCAAGTACATCAAGCAATGTTGGCGAAGGCGGTAATACTGAATAATCACGACGATTACCGGTTCTGGCAAAGTCTTGACTATTTGAACCCAAAAATGGCCGCGCAATCACTCGTCCTATATTCATTTCATCAAGCAGCGCCCGTGCGATTTCGCATACTTGATAAAGCTTCTCTAGACCGAATGATTCTTCATGCGCGGCTATTTGAAACACACTGTCAGCTGAGGTGTAACAGATTGGTTTACCTGTTTTTACGTGCTCTTCACCTAGCTGCTCTAAAATGGTGGTTCCCGATGCATGGCAATTGCCTAAAATGCCCGGAATACCTGTGCGAGCAATAAACTCGTCTACAAATTCTTGTGGGAAACTCGGTTGTGTTTTTGGGAAATATCCCCAATCAAATAACACTGGCACGCCAGCCATTTCCCAATGACCCGATGGCGTGTCTTTACCGCTTGAAAGCTCTTTTGCATAACCCCATGCACCTTGTGGCTCATTTCGGTCAGCAATTAAACAGGGTTCTTTACCAGCGGCTTCACATGCATCAACTAACCCTAATTTTGAAAGGTTAGGAAGCGAAAGCTTACTGCCAGTTTCGTCATAATATGCCTTGAGTAAATGTGCGAATGTATTAGCACCTACATCACCGAATTTATCTGCATCGGGTGCTGCGCCAATTCCTAAACTATCCGCCATTAAGATAATTGCTCTTGCCATTGTGACCTCACATCTGTTCTAGGTGGTTACTTTATCTGCTCTTCGATTTTTCCGTACAGGACATAAGTCCTGTTTCATAAAACCTAAACATTATAAATTTGCACTCTTAAGCGAAGCAAAAGAGATTAATCGTGTCTTTTTTGCTATTGTGATCTACCAACAATATATCCTTCTGTGTGGGTGAGAACTTTAGTGACACGAACTATTATAGCTATTGCAGGCGCATCGGCGTCCGGCAAATCTCTATTTAGCCAAACAATTTATAATGAATTGGTAAATGAGCTTGAACCAGGCGCTATCGCCATTATTGAAGAAGATGCTTATTACAAGGATCAATCGCATTTGCCGATGGCACATCGTACGCAAACGAATTACGACCATCCTGATGCATTTGAACACGAACTAATGCTTGAGCATTTAACACAACTTCGTAATGGCCACTCTGTTGAAGTACCAACTTATGATTATGCCCAACATACACGCAGCGATAAAACACGCCGTGTGGCTTCGGCTAAAATACTCATTGTAGAAGGTATTTTATTACTGAGCGATAAAGCGCTTAATAAAGAATTTGATATCAAGGTGTTTATAGATACACCGCTAGATATTTGTTTAATGCGCCGAATGCAACGCGACATGGAACAAAGAGGCAGAACATTACAATCTGTTGTTGAGCAATATCAAGCAACTGTTAGACCGATGTTTTATCAATTTATTGAGCCTTCAAAGCATAACGCTGATTTAGTTGTGACTCGAGGCGGTATGAATCGCGTTGCGATTGATATTATAAAAAGTAAAATAAAGTACATTTTACAAGAATAACAACGGGAAACGTTTGTATGACAACATTTATGAGCTTAGTAGGCATGATGGTGCTACTAGGCATTGCCTTTGCAGCCTCAACTAATCGCAAAGCAATAAAACTAAGAACCGTGGGTATCGCATTTTTAATGCAAGTGATTATCGGCGGATTTGTACTGTTTTTTGAAGCAGGCAAAAATGTATTAGCGAGTATGTCTCGCGCCGTTTCATCGGTTATTGGTTATGCCAACGATGGAATTAGCTTTTTATTTGGCCCATTAGCTTCGCAAGATACGCTAGGGTTTATTTTTGCAATTCAAGTATTGCCCGTTATTGTGTTTTTCTCAGCGTTGGTTGCTGTGTTATATCACTTAGGCATTATGGATTGGATTATTAAAATTTTGGGTGGCGGTTTACAAAAATTATTGAAAACCTCACGCACCGAGTCGCTTTCAGCCACAGCAAATATTTTTGTTGGTCAAACTGAAGCGCCTTTAATTGTTAAACCGTTTATTGCAACCATGACCAAGTCGGAATTGTTTGCCGTAATGGTTGGTGGTTTAGCCACCGTAGCAGGCTCTGTAATGGCCGGTTATGTAATTATTGGTGTTGACCTTAAGTATTTAATTGCAGCCAGCTTTATGGCGGCACCAGGCGGTTTCTTAATGGCAAAAATGATAGTGCCAGAGACAGAAACACCTAAAGATGATTTAGCCGAGATAGATTTAGGCGATGACAAACCGGTTAATGTTATTGATGCAGCAGCATCAGGCGCAGCAAACGGTATGCAGTTGGCACTTAACGTAGGTGCAATGCTACTTGCTTTCGTTGCGTTAATTGCTTTACTAAACGGTTTATTAGGCGGTATTGGTGGGTTATTTGATTACCCTACATTAACGCTACAAGAAATTTTAGGCTACTTATTTGCCCCTGTTGCATGGTTACTAGGAGTACCGTGGAATGAGGCAATTATAGCCGGCAGTTTTATTGGTCAAAAGTTAGTGGTAAATGAGTTTGTTGCTTACTTAGACTTTATAAATTATCGCGATACGTTAAGTGCGCATACACAAGCAATTGTTACTTTTGCATTGTGTGGCTTTGCTAACTTATCATCGATAGCCATTTTACTAGGTGGATTAGGCGGTATGGCGCCTAGTCGGCGAAAGGATATCGCACGCTTAGGGCTCAGAGCAGTGTTAGCAGGATCTATGGCTAACCTTATGAGCGCAGCAATTGCTGGGTTTTTCCTCTCGCTAGCTTAGAAACTTAATGAGATGATCCATCTGTTGCAAAACAATAGGATAGCGCTTTAAGGGGTTAAAGCACTATCTGACTTGAACGATACTTCACCAAGGGCCGCAAGGCCCTTTTATCGTTTTAGTACCTCTACTTTCTAAATCCTCAACAACTCGCCCCCCAAAATTATCCTTTGCTAATCACGCACTTCTTACGCCATCAAAAGCCAAGGTAGCGAAGTTAACAAGGGTGAATGGCTGTGAAGAGGTAATATAGGCATTATTAAGCGGGAACTTTTTGAGCTTTTCTGTGCTCAGTCGACCTAAAGGTTTAATTTTTTACATAACGTTTAATGTAAGGTTCATAGCCAGACTCTGCTTTAAGTTGCTTTAATGCTTGATTAAAACGTTCTACAATCGCAGGTGAAGCAGCTTTATTAAAACCAATATAATTGCCTTTTAGCTCATCTACATGAATTTGTTTAAGCTTTACTAGGTCATCTCTAGAGTAGCCAAATGGTTCGGTTTGGTGGCCTATGGTAAAGTCAGATCCAATAATTAAATCGATACGTTTTTTAAAAAACAAACGCATAAATGAGTCTGCTTCACTAAATAGCAATAAGTTTTTATCAGCTACAAACCCAAGTCGACGCACCAGCATTTCATAAATATCGCCTCGTACTATGCCTAGCGAGTAGTTTTTAGCTTGGGTGATATCGTCCATGACAATATGTTCACTGGTTTTTAATTTATAAAAATAGGTTTGATTTGACACCAAGGGTCCAACCCATTTAAAAAGAGGTTCTCGCTCTTGCGTTTTTGCCAAAGAAAAAATGGCTGACTGTGGGTTACTTTGCACTAAGTGGTAAGCACGCTTCCAAGGTAGCATTATAAACTCGCACTCTAGCGCTGCACGGGCACAGGTATCTTTTACTATGTCATGATTGATACCGGCCAATTGACCAGTATTATCTTTAAAATTGTACGGGGGAAAACTTTCGGTATAAATAACCAGTTTAGGCTCAGCAGCCTGAATATTTTGGCTAAATGACAACCCTAAAGCTAATAATATAAATTTATAGATACACACCCCCTGTGGTTTAAGTATTAACTTTAACCTAGAAACCCCATAGAGACTATTAATTTATAGCACTGTTTATGATGTGAAAATAGCAGAGGACGTAAATAGAAATATAAATGACAGAAATGATGGAGCTGTGGTGGGCAGATCTTAAATTTTAGGCACAAAAAAAGCGCCTTAAGCGCTTTTTTTCATTTTACTTAAAAAGTAAAATTATAGAGCTGTGATGTTATCAGCTTGAGGACCTTTTTGACCTTGTGAAAGAGTGAACTCTACACGTTGGCCTTCAGCTAAAGTTTTGAAACCTTCGCTTTTGATTGCTGAGAAATGTGCGAAAACGTCTGGACCGTTTTCTTGCTCGATGAAACCAAAACCTTTAGACTCGTTGAACCACTTAACTGTACCTGATACGATGTTAGACATAGTATTATTCCTGATATAAAAATTAAATTGTGCCCTAGTGGGCGGTGTAGCAAAAAATGAGATGGTACTTAAAAACTTCAGGACGGTACTACAAGTATTACTTATACAACAACGAAATGGAGATTTATAAATTACATGCTTTCTTTCTAGCTGCGGCCTACTATATAGAGTTACAGTGACAAGTCAACCTTTTATGCAATTTAATTAATAAAATAACGCTCGTAACCCACTTTATACATTAAGTACTTGTTTAAGCAGCTTAAAACTCAAACTCTAACGCCATTCTAAAGCTATGATTCTTCTCTGACTGGCTGATTTCAGTAATAAAACCGGCTTCCCACTTTAATTGTTTTTGCCCATCAAAGCGGTGTAAACCAATAAACCCTGGACCAATACCCACAAAGTCTTCCCCTAAATACATTTCAATCGCAGGTTGAAATGCAGCACGATAGCGGTAACGATACTGCGCTCTAAACTCACTTTCCCACTCGTTTTCTATGTCTTGCCCCCACTCGTACACTAAAAAGGCATTAAGCGTTAAACTGGCGCGACCCATCTCTTTTTCAACTACAAATCCCGTTGTGGCTTCAAAAACATCTTTGGTGTGTTGTTTTTCTAGTTCAAACAAAGCGCCCCAATCGGCCCATAATCGGCCTTGTTCTATTAGTTGCCATCTAAGCTCCAATTCATACGCTTGTAAGCCAAAGTCGCCGTTGTCGTCTCGCTCACCCACTAAATAACCTTCTAGTGCCATGGTATCGTTAATTGCCCCGCCCATCCCTAAACGCTGCGCTAAAATATTGCCGCTATCAGTTTGGTGCGATACGAATCGCCATTCGACCTCGCGTTCAAACGGCAAAACGTACGGGTGATATACTTTATCCACCACCATTCCATCGGCGTGCGCGTGTGTGGGTATCAATAAACCAAAACCAATTAACACAGCACCTGCAAATAACTTCATTGCCTTCATGATTGTTCCTTAGCCATTGATTTAGGAATAAAATAACAAACAGATAAAAAGACCATGCTGCTTAGGATATAACTTAAAACACTGGTTAAATTAGGTGTAGCCTCATAACCAATAAACGCACGCAACATACGCCCAAACTCTGAATTTTCGGTTAAAATAGCACGTAAATCCCAAACCGTTGCGGTGGTTGCTATCACATCAATTTGACTGGCTAAATCCAGTGCTACCACTAGTTTTGCTGCACTATTTAGTGCTAGTAAAAGTAAAATAGGGGAAAGTCCGAAACGCTGTTTAATGGCACTCAATAAAAAGTACAGCAACACACTAAAACTACTGCATATCCCAAGCCCTAAAAAAGTGCCAATAAATAAGCTTTGTGCCGCTTCGTTGCTTTGCCAAAATCCAATTAAATAAATTATGTAATGACTCAAATAAAGCGTCATCACACTCATAATTGCGATAATAAAAGCAGCTGTTGCTCGTTTAACGGCGTAGTGCAGTGCACTGAAAAAAATTAAAATACACAAGCCAATCTGAGTATATTCTAAACCTTGGTAATCGAACCAAGGGCTAATAATCGGGGCGCTTTTTACAAATAAAAATGTTAAGCCTATACCTAAACCAAGCATACCCAGCAACCGTAGCAAACTTTGCTTCGCAATCACTTGCAGCAAAATAAGTAAAATGGCGACTGGCAGTAACTGATTGAGGCTCATCACTAAACTAGTTATTAGCATTGGGTTGCTCCTTATCAGTGACAATAACAGCACCGCGCGCAGTATTTGGCGAAAACTCACCAAAAAATTCATAGCGGCCAGGTGTTAATGGCCCAATATAAATCACGCTTTTACGATTAGGGTAAAGCACTTTCTCTCGGTTGAGATCAAAGCTGTCGAATTCTTCAGGCGTACTATCTTGATTTTCGATTAACAAGCGTACCTTTTTATTAGCTGGCACGACGATTTCTGCGGGGTAAAACAAATGATCTTTAAGTACAACTAAATACTCTTTGCTAACAACATTAAATGACAAAAATATGCAGCAATATAAGTAAGGGCTAATAAGTCGTTTAATCACATTTAGCTCCTGCAAAAACCACCTGCACCTTTAAGCCGCCCAAAGCGCTATCCGTTAAATTAATCTGGGCGTTATAAATAGCGATAATATGCTGAACTATTGCCATGCCCAAGCCAGCTCCCTGCTCACCTGAAGGATGTTGATCGCCGCCAACGCGATAAAAGCGATTAAATATCCGTTTTTTTTGCTCATCCGTCATACCTGGGCCACTGTCTTCTATTTGCCAAATACGCTGCCTGTGCGTTTGATTTAGGGTTATTTTTATTTGTCCATTTGCTGGCGTGTACTTAATGGCGTTACTGAGTAAATTTGAAATCAACGTCACTAAGGTAAATTCATCACCATTAATAATAAAGTCATCCCCATCAAGGCTGATGGAATGATTTTTAGCCGCCAATTTATCATATAACTGGCTAACCACGGCTTGGCTAATGCCCAATAATGACTGTTCTTTAAATTGCTTTTGCCACTGCTCTGGCTGAGTGCGTCCGAGGATCAACATTTGCTCTACGATATTGGTGAGTCGATTAATACCTTGAGTCATGGCTTGTAACTCTTGGTTATCACCTTGCTGCGCCGCAAGATTATGCACATTTATTTTTAAGCTACTCAAAGGAGTACGTAACTCATGGGCCGCATCAGAGGCAAAAAAGCGTTCTCGTAAATAGGCGGTTTCCACGCGTTTAAATAAGTCGTTCAAGCGGCTGATCACCGGTTTTATTTCTTCATCGGTTACCTGCCAATTAATAGCAGTAAAGTCATTTGCTTGGCGCTGTGCTAGTTGCCTTGATAAGCGTGTTAATGGGGCTAATGCGTACTTCACAAAAAAGCTGATAAACAAAGCAAGTAAAGGAACCGCCCAGAGCATAGGTAACATGGCCGACAAAATAACCGCTTCGGCGAGTTCAAATCGTTTAGCTATTGGCTCGACAACGATCACCGTGCGCAAAGAGGTTTTAAACACAAACACTCGCATGCGCTGACCTGCAATATTTAGCGTTTGAAAACCTGCTTGATAGTGGCTCAAATCAAGATTCAGCTCATCAGAGCCGCTCAGTAGTTCACCTGCTTGCCAAATTTGGTACAACAACTGCGTGCTTCCTTGGGTTTTAGGCGCCATGGCGTTTATAGATAAAGGCTGTTGCATCAACACTCCAGCGACTACTTTTAGCTCACTATCAAGTAGTTGCTCACCATGGCTCATACTTTTTTGGTAGCCTTTGACTAAAGCTAAAAAGCAGGTTAATACCATCATTGACAGTAAAATAAGCGTCAGCCGTTTACGAATTGACATTTTTTCCTACTACGTAGCCAATACCGCGGAGAGTTTTAATAAAATCGCTGGGGAATTTTTTTCGAAGGTGATGAATATGCACTTCAATGGTGTTAGAGCCAACCTCTTCACCCCACTGGTACAGTTTGTTTTCTAACTGCTGTTTAGATTGCACGCGACCTTGGTTTTCCAATAGTGCCTTTAGCAGCATGTATTCTTTTCGTGGCAGAGAAAGCAGCTCATTGCTGAGTGTGACACTATGCGCTGACGTGTCCATAGTCACTTCACCACACTGTAATAAACTCGACTGAGCTTGATTTACTCGTCGGCTCGCTACGCGCAAACGAGCAAATAATTCGGCTGGTTCAAATGGCTTAGCTAAATAATCATCAGCGCCCATATCAAGCCCTTGCACCTTGTCATCTATGCTACTACGTGCAGTTAGTATAACCACCGGAATCACTTTTTTTTGCGCTTTTATGTGCTTTAGAATTTGTGAACCATCACCATCGGGTAAACCTAGGTCAAGTATAACCAACTCTATTTCACCACTGCCTAAGCATTGCAATGCATGCTTAACCGTTGCGCTATGCTCTACACTGTAGCCTTCTTGGCGCAATGAGCGGCAAAGCCCTTGGGCTACAAGGTGATCGTCTTCGACTAATAATAAATGCATTGTGGCGTGTGTTATCTCTTTAGTTTTTTATCAACTTTAGCTAATAATTGGCTAATTGCTCGCTGGCGATATTTGTCCGCTTTGGGGCGAGTATCACGAATGCCCGCCGCTTGTGCAACTAACAAATGGGCTTTAGCTTGTTTGTATTGGCGTTCATCATATAAAAACTCACCATACAAGTAGTTAGTATCAATGCCTTTTTTGTTAAAAGCGAGCGCTTGCTTAAAAAACTTGTCGGCGGTGTCATCATCACCAAAGCCAATAGGCCACCCCGGTACTTTACTGTATAAGGTTGCTAGGCTGGCATACGCTGAGCCACCTAAAGCACTGTCGTCTATTTTAAGGGCTTGCTCTAATGACGCCTTTGCATCTTTAGCATAACCGAGCGCCCCTAAACCACCTTTTGCACCAGCAAAACTGGCCAGCACAATGCCATTCCACGTATAGCTATTTGCCGAATCCGGATAGTGTTTCGTAAACTCACTACTTTGCTCACTTAACGCTGTAAACGCTTTAATTTGGGCATCGTCTTTAAGCTCATAATTAGCCACCGCCCATTGCTGTTGGATTGCCAGTAAATCACTTTGCTCATCGGCCAGCACCGGTGATGAACTCACGCACGCTACTATGAAATAGCTCACTAAATTAAATTTTTTCATCATAAGATCCTCTATTAACCTAAAAACTGCTTTATTTTAGGTAGTTGCTTTGCAATAGCGCTATCAACAATACGCGGAAATACGCCATTAATGCGGGCAAACAATTTTTCAGGAAAACCAATAAAACGTCGCGGATTCGCACTGTGCAATAGCGCAACCAACTCATCTGCCACTAACTGTGGAGAGTCCATTTTGTTACCTAGCGCTTTATTCATTGCCCGTGTTTGTGCATCATTAATATCTGTATCGGTAGCTCTTGGTGCTAAATAGCTTACTTTAACGGGTGTATCTGAAAGCTCTCGTGATAGCGCTTCGCTAAAACCACGCAAACCAAATTTGCTCGCGCAATATAAAGTTTGATACGGATAACCTATGCTGCCAAACGACGAGCCGACATTAATAATACGCCCCTTCGATGCGTGCAACTGCGCTAAAAACAGCTGACATAACTTCATAGGAATAGCCAAGTTAGTGTTCAGTATCTTGTCGATTTGTTCACTACTCGATGCACTTAAGCTTTGCATCACATTAATGCCTGCATTGTTTATCAGTAACTTAGCGCCACCTAGTTGCTTAGCTTTAATGGCTAATGCCAACATGTTTTCTGCAACCGTTAAATCACCGACAAAAACCATACTGCCAGGACATTGGCTACTTAACGTATTGAGGGCATCACTATTTCGCCCTACCAAAAGTAACTGCCAACCTTGGCCGTGTAGTGTTTTGGCAATGGCTTGACCAATTCCACCTGTCGCACCAGTTAATACACATAAGCCGGTATTCATGCGTGTTGCTCTTGTGCTGATGCTTTAAAAAACGGCTCGTCGTCTAAAGCGCGAAAAATATCGCCGTACAAACGATAAAAACATTTTGCGCCATGTAAAATAGCCTGTTGATCCGCCTCGTCAGTAATTTGATTCATTAAGTTTTCAAAAAACTTAACATGCTCTATATCAAGCGCGCCGTGAGAGGTTAAATAGCTAAACGCTTTTTTAGGAAGTCCTACTGCATTTGCTATGTTTGATGCGGCACCGTCGGCTAGCGCAATTGAAGTTCCTTCTAATACGTGAACCATGCCAAAAAAGCTAAGCGGATTTTTACGTGCAATACTATCGTAGGCATACGACACCATCATTTCAGTGGCGAATTGTGGCTGACTATGGCGCACACTTTCTTTATCAAACCCACAGGCTGCAATGTCGTTTAGCACCCACTCTTGATGACCAATTTCTTCTTCAATATATTCAGCTACCGCTTCACGTAACCATTCTTGCTCATCAGTTAAACGTGCGCCAAGTGACATCATTAAAGGAACGGTGTGTTTTACATGATGATAAGCCTGTGCTAAAAACGAGGCATACTCTTCAAGCGTTGCTTGTCCGTTAAATACACGCTGTATAATTGGCGCAGCTAATAAGTACTCACGCTCGTTTTGAGTTTGTGCTTTTAATGTATTAAAAAAATCACTCATGGATCACTTCTCCAAGTCGGTAAAACTGTTCAAAAATAGGGCTGTAGTGCTGGCTAATTGCTGCTCGTTTAGGGCGATTATTAGCGGTTAATAATCCTTGTTGCTCGTTTAAAGGTTGGGCTAAACGGTGCCACTTTTTAATCTGTGCGTAGTCAGGAAGTTGCTGGTTTACTGTTTTTAAATGTGCTTTTAATTGCTCATCACTAAATCCGGGAGCCGCATAAATAAGCGCGCTTAAAAATGGCTGGCTTTCACCAAACACCACTGCTTGCTGTATCGCACTTTGGCTTATAATTAATGATTCAGGCCATTCGGCGCTAACATTACGCCCCATACTGGTGATGATCAGATTTTTTACTCGCCCTTTTATGTACAGCTTATTATTACGCTTAGATACTAAGTCGCCAGTGGCGTACCAGGTGTTTGGGTTATGCGGCGCTTGATTTAAATACCCTAAAAATAACGATCCTTTAATAAATAACTCACCATTTTCAACTTTGGTTTCAACGTGCCCTAATACTTCACCAGCACTATTTATGTCGTCATCATTGGGGGTGTTTAAACTCACCACTGAGGCCGCCTCAGACAGACCATAACCTTGATAAACCGGTAGGTTATATTCTCGTGCAGTTAAAATTAAAGAGTCACTAACCCGCGCCCCGCCAACAGCAATAAACTTAAGTGACTTTGGTGGCTGCCAGCCTTGTTTTGCAAAGGCAATTAAACACGTTAATAACTCAGGCACTAAAATAAGGGTGTTAGGTTTTACACTATCGATTGCGCTAATGAGTTTGTTAGGGTTTTTTAACCCTGAGCCAACAAAACCTAATTCGTTTAATGGCATTAAATGTACACAACCGCCACTTAACAAAGGCGCATACACACCGGCTATATTTTCCAGTAGTACTGGCAGCGGAAGTAAGCATAAATGCACGGGATTGCTAATGTTTATTTGCTCACATAACGACTTAGCGACCTGCATCTGGCTTTGTGTTGATAAGCACACCCCTTTTGGCTCGCCAGTAGAACCTGAAGTAAAGGTAATTTTTTGCGTACCAGTAAAATAGTCCACAGGCTCAATCGCATCGAGCTGATAAATATAAAGGGTATAATGCTCAAATAATGTTACTGACAGCGAATGCTTACCTAGCGAATGACGAGGCATATCACTAATAAAAAACTGCGCACCGCATTGAGCTAATACATACTGTGTTTGCTGCTGACTAAAAAAATGGGCAATAGGCACCGCAACCTTATTGGCAGCGCTGGTTGCGGCATCCACAACCAGCCAAGCGGGTGTATTATCAAGCTGAAAGGCCATTGCACCAGAGTCTAAAGCGGTAAAAATAGCTGTCAGCTTATTGGTTTCTTGTTGTAACTCCAAAGCGCTAATAGGCAGTACCTGATTGGCTAAGTAGCTAACAACCACAGGCTCATTCGCTACCTTATTAATATTATTTAATAGGCTCATAAGCGCTCCAACACAGTCATCAATGCATTAATTTGTTGTGTGTTTTGTTGTTTAATATTTAACAGCATGGGTGTGTTTAGCACTTGCTGATGTGCCTGCGCTAAATCAACAATGCACACCGTTGGCTGGTTCTCATAATAACTACCCCAGCTTTTTGGCTGCTCAACTACACTGCCATTAGCCAGTGCAATTTCGTTGCAGCTTACACCTAGTAAACGTAATAAGGCGCGTACTTTATTGGTAGCACAAAACACTAAGTGGCTCGCGCCAAAGCCGCACAAAGCTTCATTTACAATAATAAAATGAGACAACGTGGCTTTTCGATGTGTTGAGCATAGATTACCTAGCTCAAATACCGTATTTCGCGGTGTGCCTGGTGGTAAAAATTGCTCGATGGCCGCAGCTAAATATTGCTCAATAAATAAAGCAGAGGTTGCACTTCTTAAACCTAAAGTGCACTGACCTTGCACAGTTTGGTACTGGCATAGTAACGGCATAAATGAACTAAGATGAGCATTGTACGCCGTTAAAAACCCTTGTTTAACGGTGTTTTCAAGGCGCTGGCGGTGCTCATCATTTTGCGTAGCAGTAAAAAAATGAAAAAGCTGTTGAAACCGCACAGCGGGGGAATGATGTTGAGCTAGTTGCATAAAAGCATCGCCTGTATTAAATCTATAGATAAAATTTAATCAGTGAAACTTAAATAAAACTTAAGGTAAGTTAATTTTAAAAATAAATTTAATTTTTAGCTGGCTATCACACACTTATTACGGCCTGTTTCTTTGGCATGATAGAGCGCTTTGTCAGCACATTTATATACTTGGTCAATATCATCACTATGTTGTGGCCAAGTGGCGATACCAATAGATACATTTATATAGCCTACTTTTGCCATTAATGTGCTGGCTACTTGGTTGCGTAAACGCTCAGCAATAACAAACGCACTATCACTATTTTCGTTAGGTAATACTAGTAAAAACTCTTCCCCACCGGTGCGTGCCACAATATCGTGCTTGCGCGATAGCGATTGTATAATGTGAGTAAGGGTTTTTAATACTTCATCACCCGTATCATGGCCAAACGTATCATTAACCCGTTTAAAAAAGTCGATATCAATTTCAAGCACAGCAAACGGTATATGTTTATCCATTAGGTTTTCAAGCAATATGTTTAAGCCACGTCGGTTATGCGCGCCAGTTAGCGGATCGGTAAGTGCATCTTGACGTAATTGCCCCATTTGCGATTGCAAAACATGAACGCCTTCTAACATCGCGTGTTTAAGCTGGTTACTTTCGAAGTACCAAGACTTAATACCTTTAAGATGATCCACATTTTTCTTATCGGTTGATAAATTGGCGCTATCGGCTAATAGCCTTAACGGCTTAGCAATATAGTGAGCTAACATAGCTATTAATAAAAAAGTAATGAGTACTATGGGTAACATTCGTTTAAGCACCAGCCCTTGAAAAGTGTCTAACTTAGCAAGTGTTGCTGCTTCACTTCGCTGCGCAACAATCCCCCAATTAGCAAGCTCTACGTGGGAAAATCCGGCCAGCATGGTCACTCCCTGACTATTTATAACCCGAGTGTATCCATCTTCACCTTGCAACACTCGCTCTATTACTGGGTTATTAAATACTTGCTCACCAATGCGCTGAGCCTCAGGATGATAAAGTAAGGTTTTGTTGTCAGCGACCACGTAAAAGTACGCTCCGCCATCGTAACTATGCTGTTTCAACAAAGCATTTAAAATACTTTGCTGCTCTAAATAAAAGCTACCGCCTATATAACCGTAATAATTCCCCGTTTGATCAAACAAGGGGTAAGAAAGCACTACAATTAAATTATTAGCAAGCGAAATATAAGGCAGACTGACCTGCGGACGTTTTAGCTTAAATGCTTGCTTAGAATGGGGTGAATTAACGGTTTTATTAATAATATTTAAAGACACAGGTGAGGCTGCTTTAACCACACCTTGCATGTTTATGGCAACTGAATTAAAGCTATGTGTCTGATTTAAAAGTCGGTCGGTTTCAGCTTGGAGTAACTCAGTGTTGGTAATATCATCAGCAATAATTTTAGCTGAAAACTCTAGCTGCTGCATTGCCGCTGCTAAAAAATGCTCAGTTGCTGAGGCTAACTTACTGGCAAATACATGATTACTTTGTAGGGTATCTTCTATTACCCGTTCTTTTTGCATTTGATAACTAATATATAAACCACTAAACAAGATAGCAGCTGCAGCGGGTATAGCTAACAAAAGAATTAATTGCCTAAGGTTAAAAGTAAATGGTAATCGAAAACGCAACTTAATATCATCCTAAGCAAATAAAAACGACTGCTATGCACTGCATACACCATTAATATAATACATAAATAGAACTAAGTGACCTAATTTTTGTTATTTTTAGGATAATTAAATCATACGGTTTATATTTGCTGGCTTTTGCAGTTAAGCTCAATAATAGTTAAGCTGCATGCACTTTATTTTTATTTAGCCTTGAGGTGTGTGTTGCTAAATAAGTACTTGTTATCGTCTTCTCTTTTTTTAATCGGATGTTTCATGCCAATAAAATCTTCTTTTGCCGATTCTTCGCTGTCACTTAAACAGCAACTTGGGCAAAAGCTCATGCTCGATTTGCGCTATTTTTGTCACCAAGGTAGTAGCCAGCGCTGTAGAACGCCATTAACCGAATTGCCCGATGAATTAGCAAAAGCAATTAGCCGTTATGATATTGGCGGGGTGATTTTGTTTTCTGAAAACATCCAAAACATAGAACAAATAATTAGCCTTAATCAGCAGCTACAACAAGCTGCATCTGCATCAAAATCAGGCTTGCCACTGTTTATTTCTATTGACCAAGAAGGCGGACGTGTAGCTCGTTTACCGCGCGATGTGGCCACCTCATTCACCGGTAATATGTCAATTGGCGCAACTTATCCTGAGCATGGTACTTATTTTGCTTCCCAAACAGCACAGGTACTGGCCTCTGAACTCTCAGCGCTTGGCATTAATGTAAATTATGCGCCTACGGTTGATGTGAACATGAACCCTGACAATCCGGTCATTAATGTACGCTCTTTTAGTGAAAACCCCGATGAAGTTGCGGCACTGGGCGCGGCACAAGTAATTGAGTTTGAAAAAAACGGTATTATTAGCGCTATAAAACACTTTCCAGGACATGGCGATACCAATGTAGATAGCCATACAGGCTTACCTAAAGTAATGCATTCAAAAGAAGTTATTTACGCTCAAGATTTAGCACCGTTTAAACAGATTATTGAGCAGCATAGTCCGGGTATGATAATGACCGCACATATTCAATACCCTGAGCTTGATAGCAGCACATTAACTAATGTAGAAGGGAAACAAATGATCAAACCCGCGACCATGTCGCGTAAAATCATGACCGATATCCTTCGCGATGAGCTGAACTATCAAGGTGTAGTGGTAACTGATGCACTTGATATGGCCGGTATTAGCCATTTTTTCAGCCCAACTCAAGCGATTATAAACACCTTTGCAGCAGGGGTTGATATTGCGCTGATGCCAATAGAAATTAGAACGCCTGAGGATATAAATAAACTTGATGCGCTCATTGACTCTTTAGTCAGTGCAGTTAAAACAAAACAACTAAACGCAGACGAAATTGCCCATTCGACGCAGCGTATTACCTCGCTTAAACATCAATTTAAATTACACGCTTTGCCTAACCCCATTAATGCATTAGCCAATGCCAAACAGGTTATTGGTAATAAAGCACATCGTGAATTAGAAGCATCACTGGCGTTAGCGGCAATTACCCAAATAAAAAACAACAATAACACTTTACCGCTTAAACTTAGCGCGGATCAGCATATTCATATTATTATGCCCGACACCCGCAAGTGTATGGCAATGCAACAAGCAATTAGTGCGTTAAGTTCACAACCACTCAGTTTTAGTTGCAGCAGCTTACAGGGCTTTGATCCAAGTGAAGCGCAGCGCAACATAAACCAAGCAAGTATTGTTATTGCTGGCAATGCAACGCCGAATCAAAGTGCAGTGGAAATTGGCGGTATGGATGACTTAGCCGATAACCCAAACTTTGCCTTAAATAACGCAGAGCAACCTAAAGCGCTTGAGTCATTACTAAAAATGGCTAAACAACACACTCCCACGGTATTTATTAGTTTACGTGCACCGTATGACATTGCGCAATTTGGTGACTATGCTGATGCAGTGCTTGCTTCCTATGCTTATAATATTGATATGGATAAAAACGAGCTGGTATCAGGGCCTGCCTTTACTGCACTGGCGAAAGTATTATTAGGCCAAGCTCCAGCCAAAGGCCAATTACCGGTAACAATTAAACAATCGAAGAGCCATTAATATGAAACTTAATTGTGATTTAGGCGAGAGCTTTGGCGCATGGCAAATGGGCCTTGATAACGATGTTATGCCCCATATTGATATGGCAAATATTGCTTGTGGCTTTCATGCAGGTGATTCGAGTGTAATGGCGCATACCCTAAAGCTGGCTAAACAACATAATGTTATGATTGGCGCTCACCCAAGCTACCCCGATAAACAAGGATTTGGTAGGCGTTCAATAAGCATGAGCGTGCCTGAGCTCACTCAATGTTTGCATTATCAAATAGCCGCTCTTGATGGCATGGCAAAAGTACAAGGGCTAACCCTTAGCTATGTAAAACCCCATGGTGCGCTATATAACGACATGATGACAAACCAGCAACTACTCACCACTGTTATGGGTGCAGTTGCCAGTTACCCTGCAAACTTAAAGTTAATGATACTCGCCACAGCCGATGCCAAGCTACATCAAACAATGGCTCGCCACCTTGGACTAACACTAGTATTAGAAGCGTTCGCAGACAGGCAGTACACTGACCAAGGGCAATTAGTAGCACGAAATATAGCCGGCAGTGTGCATAACAAAGACGCATTATTAGCTCAGGTTAAGCAGCTTTTAGCCAGTAACAGTGTAACTACTCAATCTGGAAAATCGTTAACGCTAGTCGCTGACAGCATTTGTGTGCATGGCGATAACGCCCAAGGCATTGCAATTATTGAAGAGATAAAGGCGCTTTGCTCAGCCAATAACTAAAGTCAAAAATACAGATTAAGCTGTAAACCCCCTTTACAGCTTTTGCTTTCTTTTACCACCTGCATTCATTGGTAGTTTTAAATGCGAGCTTCGTCGCATCTGACTATAAATTATCCCTCTACTACCCTATAAATAGATTAGTGATTTAAAACAGGGATAAACAATGAAAACGCTTTTAGCTATGAGCCTTATACTAGGTAGCAGCCACTTGGCCGTTGCCAATACCGATACATTGCAACTTCAAGATATATTCAACTTAGAATATGCCAATCAAATAGATATTACTGACGACGGTAAAACAGTGTATTTTGTCCGCAACCGCATGGATATTAAAACCGATCGCAAAGTCGGTAATATTTGGTCTGTTGATTACAGCACAGGACAACTACAGCCCTTAACATCTGGTGTATTTATGGACTACTCGCCAGTGTTGTCACCCGATGGACAGCGCCTTGCATTCATCTCTAACAGAGATGGCAGTAATCAAATATACATGAAGTGGCTTAAAACGGGTGCTGTGGCAAAAATTAGTAACCTTACTAATGCACCTCGCTCAATCACTTGGTCACCTAATTCTAAACAACTGGTGTTTAGTATGTTTGTTCCTGAAATAAGCTCACCACCTGTCAGTTTACCAGGTAAACCTAAAGGCGCTAGCTGGGCAGACCCTGCTAAATTTATTGACAATGTTTACTACCGTGCAGATGGCAGTGGTTATAGTCAAAAAGGATTTAATCAGCTATTTACTCTTAATGCGAATGGCGGCAATGCACAACAACTCACTACCGATAACTTTGATTATAATGGCGGTGTAAGCTTTAGTAAAAACGGCGAATCACTTTATTTTTCAGCCAATAGACACGCTGAACATGCACTCAAGCCAACCAATAGTGAAGTGTACCAGCTTAATTTAAACACGTTAGAGATCACCCCACTGACCGACCGTAATGGGCCAGATCAACAACCTCAGGTCTCACCTAACGGTCAGTACCTTGCTTATACTGGCTACGATGACAAGCGCACTAACTATGAAAATACTCAGCTTTATATTCGTGATTTAAAAACCGGTGATACCCAAAGTCTGACTCCCGATTTCGATCGCAGCGTTGGCCAAATACAATGGAGCGCAAATTCAAAAGGCCTCTATTTTAGCTATGCTGATGAAGGCCAAACCGCACTCGCTTATCAACCTCGAAGTGGTAAACGTAAGGTGATTACCGAACAAATAGGTAGCGTGGCGTTTGGGCGTCCTTATTCTGGTGGTGATTTTGATATTAGTGAAAATGGTGATATTGCATTTACCTTGGCTGATACCCAGCGCCCTGCTGATGTAGCTACAATAAAACGTGGCAAAGTACAGCGTTTAACCGATTTAAACTCAGATGCACTACAAACTAAACAGCTCGCCAAGGTTGAAGAGCTATGGTTAAAATCAAGCCACGACGAGTTACCAATACAAGGCTGGGTTGCTTACCCACCGGGTTTTGATAAATCAAAAAAATACCCACTGGTGCTTGAAATCCACGGTGGTCCTGTTGCTAACTATGGCCCTCACTTTAGTGCCGAAGTACAACTATTTGCTGCCAAAGGAAATGTTGTTTTATACATGAACCCGCGAGGCAGTGACTCGTACGGTAAAGAGTTTGCGCAAACTATTCATCATAATTACCCAAGCAATGATTACGATGATTTAATGACAGGCGTTGACGCGCTAATCGATAAAGGTTTTATTGATGAGTCTAAGTTGTTCGTTACCGGTGGTTCTGGCGGCGGTGTATTAACCGCGTGGATTGTAGGCCATACGGATCGCTTTGCTGCAGCTGTGGTTGCAAAACCAGTGATTAATTGGATCAGCTTTGTACTAACTGCCGACTTCTATCCATTTTTTGCCGATTATTGGTTTCCAGGTAAACCTTGGGACCATATTGAGCATTATATGAAGCGCTCACCAATCAGTTATGTTGGCAATGTTAAAACCCCTACCATGCTACTGACTGGTGAAGCAGACTACCGTACGCCAATTTCAGAAACTGAGCAGTTTTATCAAGCCTTAAAATTGCAGGGGGT
Organism: Pseudoalteromonas sp. SK18; assembly: GCF_001974855.1. Classification (GTDB taxonomy): domain Bacteria; phylum Pseudomonadota; class Gammaproteobacteria; order Enterobacterales; family Alteromonadaceae; genus Pseudoalteromonas. Next base: position 27,524 of record NZ_MTQB01000019.1, read on the forward strand.
TGATACCGCGATGGTGCGCATTCCAAACGCTTCACATGGTATTACTGCCCGTCCATCAAATTTAATGACCAAAGTGGCATATATTCAATGGTGGTTTGATAAGCATTCGAAATAAAACGTCGAATTATGAGTGACGAGCTATATAAGCTCGTTTCTCGAAGCTCGAAGCTCGAAGCTCGAAGCTCGAAGCTCGAAGCTCGAAGCTCACAAGTGTAAACCCCCTTTACAGCAATAATGTGAGTAATCCCTTACATACTTAAACTAAATATCGGACTTAGTTTCAAGCTGAGTTGGTAAAAATTCGGTTTATACTAACTCAGCTCCTTTGAGTTAGTAAAAAATCGGTTTGAGTCACTGTTTATAAGCCCTCAGTTAGTAAAAAAATGTTTTATAAGCTGCAACAGTTAGTAAAAAATCGGTTTATTACTTTATAAACCCCAGTTAAAAATCTTTAAATTAAGCGTTTATATAGTCAAATTAAGGGTTAGAAAGGCAAATCTACCCTTAATAATGAAGATAATGGCTGTTTTCAACCTGGTTAGTTAAAACCTGATCTGCTTTTTGAACTAGCTAGTTAAATCGTGATCTGCTTTTAATAGCTTAGGGTCTGTTGACCTTTGCGGATTAAAATTTGCTCAAACTAGGGGCGGTTTAATCGCGGCGCGAGGTTTGTAACCTAGTGGGCTAAGTAAAAACCGAGCAACAAAGAGTAAATCGCCCCTAGGCAGAACCCTTCGGGCAGCGCCTGTTTGGCATTGATGCTGCGTTATCGCCTATTTATGGGGAAGAACCACACCACATAGGCTCTGCCTTGCCTAACTACCAAACAGACTGCTGCAAATTTAACCTTGAAAGGTCAACAGACCCTAGTTAAACTCTGATCTATATGTGGTAAAAAGCGGTTAATTTATTGTGCTTACACGTGTCAAAGCGTAATCAACATAAAGCCCTCACAGCCAAGCATAAACATCCTTTAAATTTAATTTACACTTTTAACCTGCACTGCAGTGAAAACTCTCACTAACCAAGTAGCTAGTAAAATACTGATCTATTAAATTTTGCCTTTATGCAGACATAAAAAAAGGGCCTTGCGGCCCTTAAGTAACACTATCTAGTTGAATTAGAATTGGTTCATGGTGTTAGCTTCACCACCGGCTTTAAGTGCATTCTCACCAGAGAAGTACTCTTTGTGCGTATCGCCAATGTTTGAGCCTGCAAGGTCTTGGTGCTTAACTGACGCTTGCTCACGACGGATTTCTTGACGTTGTACGTCACGTACATAAGCCAGCATACCTAAGTCACCGAAGTAACCTTCAGATAGAATATCTGTGCTTAGTGCCGCTGTATGGTACGTTGGCAATGTGATTAGGTGATGGAAAATACCAGCTTCACGTGCGCCATCGCGTTGGAAGTTTTGTACTAATAAGTCTGCAGCTGCAGCAAGCTCTGTTGCATCCATTTCTGGAGCCATAAGCGCTTTGTTATCATCAATACTTGGGTAAGCGCTAAGGTCACGACCTGCTTCTTGCCACTCTTGGTATACTTGCTCACGGAACTTAAGCGTCCAGTTGAACGACGGTGAGTTGTTGTATACTAATTTAGCATCTGGAACTTGTTCTTTAACGCGATTTACCAGCTCTGCAATTTGTTTTACGTGTGGTTTTTCTGTTTCAATCCACAGTAAATCAGCGCCTGACTGTAAGCTAGTTACACAATCTAGTACTACGCGGTCTTTCTCAGTGCCTTCGCGGAACTGGTATAAACCGTTATCTAGGCGTGTAGGCTTACAAAGTTGGCCATTAAGCTTCATTGCCGTTTCGCCTTCATTTAAATCTTCAACGCTGTTTACCGGTGTTGTTTCTAAAAATGCATTGTATTGGCTTGCTAAGTCACCTGGTTTTTGTGAAACCGGTACTTTTTGCGTTAGGCTTGCACCTAGTGAATCGGTACGTGCAACGATAATGCCGTTATCAATACCTAGCTCTAGGAACGCGTAACGTACTGCGTTAATTTTAGCTAAAAAGTCTTCATGAGGAACGGTAACTTTACCTGCTTGGTGACCACATTGCTTAGCATCTGATACTTGGTTTTCGATTTGGATAGCACAAGCACCCGCTTCAATCATCTTTTTAGCAAGTAGGTAAGTCGCTTCTTCGTTACCAAAACCTGCATCAATATCAGCAATGATTGGCACAACGTGCGTTTCAAAGTTATCAATTTTATTAAGCACGGCTTGAACGTCGCCGCCGTTTGCTTTTGCATCGTCTAGCTCATTGAATAAATGGTCAAGTTCACGTGCATCAGCTTGCTTTAAGAAAGTGTAGATTTCTTCGATAAGTGCTGGTACTGATGTTTTTTCGTGCATACTTTGATCTGGAAGTGGGCCAAACTCAGAGCGAAGCGCTGCAACCATCCAGCCACTTAGGTATACGTAGCTGCGTTTAGTTGTTTTTTGGTGACGCTTAATTGCCATCATCATTTGTTGCGCAGTAAAACCATGCCAACAACCTAAAGACTGCGTGTACTGGCTTGTGTCTTTGTCGTATGCCGCCATGTCTTCACGCATAATGTCAGCAGTAAATTGTGCAATATCAACACCAGAGCGAAAACGGTTTTGTAAACGCATGCGAGTTGCGTATTCAGGATTAATAGTTTTCCATGCACTGCCTTGTGATTGGCATAGTGTTGCTAGTGTATCTGTTTCACCTTGATATGTTGTCATAATAAAGTCCTTCGAACGGGTATTAATATTTATTGTTGAGAGAGTGACTACATTGCGTTAGCTCTGTAGCGCTTAATTAAACATTAGGCTTATTTTTTAGATTTAGTAAATTTATAGTTGTTATTGCGGCTATACATATAGTGAATGGTTAAAAAGCACTCAAAGCGACTTTTTTGCGATATGGTAAGTGTACGCATATAAAAATGCACTCTGTCGGACCGTTTAAGGATTTTAATTATGAGCCACACTCTCACCCACTCTGGACTCAGCGTTGATAAGCAACTAGCTGAATTTGTTAAAAAACAACTATTACCTGGTACCCATCTAGACGAACACCAGTTTTGGAAAAGCTTTGCTCATATAGTGCAAACACTTACTCCGCTGAACAAGTCGCTACTCGCTAAACGTGAACAATTACAAAAGCAGATTGATGACTACCATGTTGCTAATAAAAACGGTGATCAAGCCCAGTACCAAGCGTTTTTAAAAGACATTGGCTATTTAGTTGATGAACCTGAAGACTTTAATATTGAAACCCAGAATGTAGAGCCAGAAATAGCATTGACTGCAGGGCCACAGTTAGTGGTACCGGTTAGTAATGCCCGTTTTGCTTTAAATGCTGCTAATGCACGTTGGGGTTCACTTTACGATGCACTATACGGCACAGACGTACTCAGTGAAGACGATGGTGCAGAGAAAGGGACTCAATACAACCCAGTGCGCGGCTTTAAAGTAATGGCTTACGCCAGACAGTTTTTAGATAAAGCGCTACCGCTTGAAAATGGCTCGCACATCGAAAGCACTAATTATTCAATTGTGGATGGCGCACTTGCTATTACATTACGCGACAGCTCGCACACTACGCTTAAAAACCCTGAACAACTCGTTGGCTATCAAGGTGAGGCACAAAACCCAAGTGTTATTTTACTTAAAAACAATGGATTACATGTTGAGCTGCAAATAGATCATCACCACCCTATTGGCCAAGCTGATAAAGCAGGGCTAAAAGATGTGGTACTTGAAGCGGCGCTGACCACTATTATGGACTGTGAAGACTCCGTTGCTGCAGTGGATGCCGAAGATAAAGTGCAAGTGTACAAAAACTGGTTAGGCTTAATGCAAGGTAACTTAGTTGAAACGTTTAGAAAAGGCGACAAAATGGTCGACCGTACGTTACAAGCCGATCGCCAATACACAGGTCTTGATGGCCAAAAACTGACCCTAAAAGGGCGCAGTATGATGTTTGTGCGTAACGTTGGGCATTTAATGACAAACCCTGCCATTACCGATGTAAGTGGTAATGATGTGTTTGAAGGCATCATGGATGCCATGTTCACCGCAACAGCCGCACTGCACGATTTAAACACTAAAAATGCCATTCAAAACTCAACTGCACAAAGTATTAATATTGTAAAACCAAAAATGCATGGCCCTGATGAAGTGGCATTTGCTAACACTTTATTTGGTATGGTTGAAGAGGCACTAAGCTTGCCGAAAAACACCCTTAAAATGGGCATTATGGACGAGGAGCGTCGTACTTCTGCTAACCTAAAAGCCTGTATTCATGCAGCTAAAGAGCGCGTTGTATTTATTAACACCGGCTTTTTAGACCGCACCGGTGATGAAATACACACCTCTATGCAAGCGGGTATTGTACTGCCTAAAGCCGCTATTAAAGCACAGCCTTGGATCAGCGCTTATGAAGATCGTAACGTCGATATTGGCCTAGCCTGTGGCTTAAGCCACAAAGCACAAATTGGTAAAGGTATGTGGGCAATGCCCGATAAAATGGCGATGATGATGGAGCAAAAAGTTGCCCACCCTCAGTCAGGTGCAAATACGGCTTGGGTGCCCTCTCCTACTGCCGCTACATTACACGCAATGCACTATCATGATGTTGATGTATTTAGCCTGCAGCAAAGCATTGCCACGCGCCAAATAGCAAGCCTAGAAAGCTTGCTAACACCACCGCTAATGACAACCCCAGAAACACTATCAAAAGAAGATATTCAAAGTGAGCTTGAGAACAACGCGCAAGGCATTTTAGGTTACGTAGTACGCTGGATTGACCAAGGAATAGGCTGTTCTAAAGTGCCTGACATTAACCATATTGGCTTAATGGAAGATAGAGCGACCTTACGTATTTCAAGTCAGCATATCGCCAACTGGCTGCATCACGGCGTGTGCAGTAAAGAGCAAGTGCAAAATGTAATGGCAAAAATGGCTAAGGTTGTTGATGGCCAAAATGAGCATGATAGCCTTTACAGCCCTATGGCTACTAATGAGCAAACACTGGCTAAAAGTGTTGCTTATCAAGCCGCTATGGCACTAGTATTTGAAGGCGTTAGCCAACCTAGCGGTTATACTGAGCCGCTACTGCACAGCTACCGCTTAAAATATAAAGCACAGCACTAACTTAAAACTTAACCTAAAAACAAAAAAATCAGCTTTACTAAGCTGATTTTTTATAACGGCTGTGAATAATCACTATTCAAATCACTACGAATTAATTTTTAATGGTCGCGTTGTGATAAACATTTTGTACGTCATCGCAATCTTCAAGCATATTGATAAATTTATCAAAGTTGGCAATCACTTCTTCATCAGTAATTTCAACATGCACTTGTGGTACAAAGGTAATCTCATCAATTTCAAAGTTAATGCCTTCAAATGCTTCTTCTAATGCCGTTTTAGCTTTAAAGTACTCAGTATGCGGTGCAAACACCGACACTTTGCCATCTTCGGCTTCTACATCAGTAACATCAACATCAGCCATCATCAGGGCTTCTAACACCACTTCATCGTCGTCGCCTGCAAACCCTAAAACAGCGAGGTGATCAAACATATGAGCAACACAACCAGGTGTGCCTATTTTTGAATCTGTTTTAGTAAACGGTAAGCGCACATCTTTAATTGTACGATTAGGGTTGTCAGTTAAACAGTCAACAATCACCATACAATTACCCGGGCCGTAACCTTCGTAACGAGCGGTTGAGTAATCTTCCCCTGCCCCACCGGCTGCTTTTTCAATTGCTTTTTCGATTACGTGCGCGGGAACTTGGTCTTTTTTGGCTTTTTCAATTAAGCGGCGCAATGTTTGATTTACATCCGGGTCGGGTTCACCACTTTTGGCTGCAACGTAAATTTCTTTACCATACTTCGAATTTACTTTAGTTTTTGCGTTGGCTGTTTTAGCCATCGAACTTTTGCGGACTTCAAATGCTCTGCCCATCTTGTGCCTCTATTGAATACGTTCTGTTTTCGATATTTTACCAATTCAAAGCGTATTGGGCTAGTGGTTCAACATGCTATGCTAAGTAAAAGCAGCTGGGTATTAATTTAAATAATACCCGTTATGCTATTAAATAAATACAACAAAGCTCAATTTAACATAATCAGGGTCTGTTAATCTTTGCGGATTGCTATTTGTTCAAACTAGGGGCAATTTAATCGCGGCGCGAAGTTTGTAACCTAGTGGGCTAAGTCAAAACCGAGCAACAAAGAGTTAATTGCCCCTAGGCAGAACCCTCCGGGCAACGCCTGTTTGGCATTGATGCTGCGTTATCGCCTATTTATGGGGAATACCACACCACATAGGCTCTGCCTTGCCTAAATACCAAACAGACTGCTGCAAATTCAACCTTGAAAGGTCAACAGACCCTCACTTTTTCAGCGTAATTATCTACCAAAGATACTAACTCATCAAACGCATGAATAACAAAGTCGGCTTGTTCGGCATACGCGGGGGTCACATCAGGTGCATACAAACAGGCTCGCATTTTTGCATTATGGGCCGCTTGTATATCATATAAATAATCACCAACGTAAATAACATTATCAACGGGCATTGACCAATGGCTTGCAATAGTTAATAAAGCACTTGGATCGGGTTTAGCCGGTGCGTCTGTTCGGGTGAGTACCATTTCAATTGGCAACGGATTGTGTTGTAGCTTTAGTGTGGCCGCTTTATCAAAATTACGGGTCACAATAGCCATGGGGATATTTTTAGCTTGCAGAGCGTTGACAGCTGCAACAACGCCGGGTAAAAACGTCGCCGTTTGCGCGTCGAGTAGCTCATGCTGATGAACTATATTCATTGCTTCTTCACGCATGTAGGGCGAGGGCAATTGCTCTATATATTCAAGTAGGTCTAGCTCTGCAGGACAACCTACTTGGGCTTTTATTAATGAAAAGTTTAATTCTGATGATACTAAGGTTCCGTCTAAATCAAAAATAACACCTTTGATTGCCTCAATTTGCGTTTTCATTTCATTCCTTGCGCTAAATAATTAGCTCATTTTGCTGGGTTTGCTTTACATAAAAGAGTATATCAATAAACGTATTGGAAAGAGCTCAGTCCATTGCACTCCCAGTATAGCTCATTTGATAACACAATAGCTTGGGTTTGAATAATATCTGTTGTAATGGTTTTACGATGAAGTAAATTAACTCGATCAGCTAATCTTTGGTAAAAAAGTGCGCACCTTATAAAAGATGCGCGGTGGGTTAGTTAGTTTCAAATCGCGCTTCAAGCCATGTATCGTCTTGGCTAAAGTTTAACGTTTTAACTTGTCCTCGCCCTTCAACATTTACCATATTGACTTGCGCAGGCCATAAATCGCGAAGTGCGCCATTACTCATTCTAACGCCTTCAATCTCATCGGGGATCGTTGCTTCTTGGTATACCCAAAAGAACTTACCATCCACTTGTGCACCCACATAATTAAGCGTAAGTGGCTCACCCACTAAGGTTTGCAAAGCAACATGAGACTCAACATATTTAGCAAAGCGTTTTTGGTCACGCTTGTTATTTATGATATCCACTTTGCCTTTAAATAAGTTGCCAACAGCATGCTCTGTGTCATGTAAGTAAAAACGATGCATCAATTCAATATTGTGCGTGCGCTGATTAAATAACACCGTGGTAACGGATGATTTTAATTGATGCGCCATACTCGGCGCAGCAATTAAAAAACAAGCAATAATAAGCAAAAAGCGCATTATTATTGGTCCTCGCCGTTATTTTTTTCGTCTTTTGGCTCGTCTTTTTTTAGCTCAGTTTTAATATCTTGCATGATATCACGGCTTACTTTTGCCTTACTCTTTTCACGTTTGTACACTTCAATACGTGAAGGAATAATACGACGTGGGTAGTGATTATTTTCTACATTCACATCCGCTGTTTCCCAACCTGGATCAACCGTTACTGAGGTGAGCGGTTTGTTTTTGTCGGTAATAATCAGCTTTTGTACATTTTTGTGGTTACGACGCCAAATTTCTGCGGGAATGTAACGCTCTTCTTTAGTACCATCTTCATAAGTTAGCTCTAAAAGAATCGGCATCACTAGACCGCCCAAGTTTGAAAACTCCATAACATAGTAGTTTTTGTCTTCTTCTAGCGCGCGATCGAGTGTTTTACGCTCCCACGGTTTTAAGCCTTTTAAAAACTTGTTGTACGCATTACGTTCTTTATTGGTAACCGTAAAGCGATCGTTTTCGTCATAAAAGTCGGTCACATCTGGGTTTTTCTCAACCCAGGTTTTTTTACCTTCAGCACGATTACGCTCAACAAATAATGAGCTTGGCTTATTCGCTTCAATATCACGTAAACGTTTAAAGTCGATATCAGGGTTTTTGGTGTCTAACCGTAATTGATATACTTTATCAAGCGAGATATCAACATGGTCTGTGGTGTAAAACCAACCACGCCAGAACCAATCTAAATCAACGCCTGACGCTTCTTCCATAGTACGGAAAAAATCAGCTGGAGTAGGGCGCTTATATTTCCAGCGCTGTGCATATTCTTTAAACGCAAAATCAAATAATTCACGACCTAGAATAACTTCACGTAAAATATTTAATGCTGCAGCTGGTTTAGTGTAGGCATTAGGGCCTAAACGAAGCACACTGTCTGATTGCGTCATAATAGGCACTTGAGTTTCAGACTTCATGTACGCCACAATGTCACGAGGCTCAACACCCCAAGGAATGGTTGGATCCCATTCACGTCCAGCAACACCATCTAAAAAGCTATTTAAGCCTTCATCCATCCAAGTCCATTGGCGCTCATCTGAGTTTACAATCATAGGGAAATAAATATGCCCCACTTCATGAATAACAACGCCGATTAAAAAGCGTTTTTCTGCTTGAGAATAAGTACGTGTACCATCATCTTGTAAGTCTGTTCGTGGACCATTAAAGGTGATCATTGGGTATTCCATCCCCCCTACTGGACCATTAACTGACTGTGCAGTTGGGTAAGGGTAGTCAAATGAATATTTCGAATACACTTCCATGGTATGCACCACAGATTCAGTTGAGTACTTCTTCCATAAATCGCCACCTTCTTTAGGGAAAAACGACATCGCCATAACCAGTGGTTGCTCATTCCCACCTTGTTGGTAACCTTTAGCATCCCACATAAATTTACGTGACGACGCCCATGCAAAATCACGGACATTCTCTGCTTTAAAATGCCACGTTTTTGTTTTGTCTGTACCGGCTTTTTCGTTTTCGAGTGCTTCTTCTTCAGTAACTACAAATACCGGGCGCTTTGCTGTTTCAGCTTCTTTTAAACGCATGCGTTGAGTACTGGTTAAAACTGAGCTTGGGTTATCAAGCTTACCGGTTGCCGATACAATATGATCCGCTGGAACCGTAATTTCAACGTCGTAGTCGCCAAATTCCAAGGTGAATTCACCGCTACCTAGAAATGGCTTGTTGGTCCATGCTTCGTAATCAGTATACGCAGCTAAACGAGGGAACCACTGTGCCACTAGGAAAATATCGTTACCGTCTTCTTCAAAGTGCTCATAACCTGCACGTGCACCTACCGCATCTTCTTCAACCAAGTTAAACGCGAAGTCCATGCTAAACTCAACATCTTTACCTGGTTTAAGTGGCGTGTTTAAGTCTATACGCATTAGAGTATCAACAACCGTTACGCGTAGCGCTTTACCATCTTCATCTTTAATATTGCTAATGGTGTAACCCAGCTCATTGTCGTTCATAAACTGCTGACGACGTAAATCACCTAAGCTTAATTTAGCAGGCTTAGCATCCGGTTCGTTTTGTAGGGTACTTTTAAAAGTTTGCGTGGTTTCTGCAATCGAGTCATTTTTAAAAATGTTTTGATCAAGCTGTAGCCATAAATATTTAAGCGTATGCGGTGAGTTATTTTTATATTCAATTGTTTGACTCCCCGTTAAACGACGCTTTTGCTCATCAAGCTTTACATCAATATCGTAATCAACCCGTTGTTGCCAGTAATTTTCTGCCGGTGCACCTGCGGCACTACGGTAAACATTAGGGGTAGGCAAAGCTTCATCTAGTTGACGAAACTTATCAACATAGCTGCCTTTAGTTTGTTCAACAGATGAGGCCATCACAGAGCTCGCCATTGCCAAAGGCAATACAAACGCACTCAATGTAAATAAATTTTTCTTCATTGTTAATCCTGATCGATTTTAGTGACGCTACTGTGACAAATTTACAGCTAAGCTTCAATAAAATAGCGATAAAACCCTGCTTTTACAGGGTGATATTCCCCATCTTTATGTAAATACTATTTATAGTGTTTCATACCATAAAAAAGAACGGACATTTCGTCAGAAATTTAATAAAAAACAAAAGCAATTAATACGCTAAACAAAACTGTAAAGGGGGTTTACATATCACTAAAAGTAGAGATAAAACGAAAAAACACAGCTATTTTCATTAAAAATACTAAATAACACAGTTTTAGGTTGATCTTTACTATGGTTTGTAATTAGAATCGCCCACTTTTTTAATTTGAGGGTACTTTTTTAGTGTTTCTCTCAAATATTTTTTGTTCTAACTAGTCGTATTAAGTGTGGTGAGTTTATGGATTTTTATGTCCTAAAAAAGCAGCAAAAACTAATTGCAATACCAGCAGACGTGCAAAATTGTAAGCAGTATATTAACTCAGGCTACCTGTATATTGATAAAGTGGCTGCTTGTAATGAAACTAATGCACTGGAAGTATTACATGCTAAAAAAGCGAAAGCATTAAAGTGGCCTTTAACAATCGCCCTTGCTGCTTTACCCGTTATTTTTATTGCTTGGTATATTTTAAGCTAAAGCGATACTTGCATCTTTAATTGCCTTGGGTATATTGGCGCTCTTATGGTTTTTTAAGAGCGCAAAATGAAAGTTCTTCACACTTCAGACTGGCACTTAGGTCAGCAATTTTATGAACATGATCGCCGTCATGAACACCATGCTTTTTTCTCTTGGTTATTAACCACCCTCGTTAGCCAACAAATCGACTTATTACTGGTCGCTGGCGATATTTATCACACTGCCACCCCCAGCGCTAGTGCAGAAAACCAACTCTATCAATTTATAAAGAATGCCAAAGCACAGTGCCCAGAATTACACGTGGTCATAATTGCCGGCAATCATGACTCCGCTAATCGTATTTTGGCCGCACAGCCCTTATTAGCTCAGTTTGATACCCATGTTGTAGGCCGCTTTGATCCCGCCAACCCCAATGACGTGGTAATAACAATTAATAACAACGACAAACACGCTGTGGTACTCGCTATGCCGTTTTTACGCACCAGCGACGTAAGTGCACTAAGCCAGAGTGAAGAGGGCCCTAGTTACCCACAAGGCGTTGCTAAAGCTTATCAACTGGCACTTGAACATGCGTTAACGCTTAACGCTGAAAATACCCCTTTAATTGTTATGGGTCACTTGCATGCCAAGGGTGGAAATATTTCTGGTGACTCTGAGCGTAACTTAGTTATTGGCGGTGAAGAAGCCATTTCAGCGTCAGTATTTGGTAAGCATGCCAATTACGTAGCGCTAGGGCATTTACACAAAGCGCAGTTAGTGGCTAAAAATGAGCACATTCGCTACAGCGGTACACCTATTCCAATGTCGTTTTCAGAAAGGAAATATACCCATCAAGTCAATGTGGTTGAGTTTAACGTACAAAAAGACCAACCGCTAAGCACCACTGTAAACCCCCTTTACATTCCTAGGCTCGCTGAAGTAATTGTATTACCCGAGGGGGAGTGCGTCCCTTTAGCCAAGCTATGCGAGCAAATAAAAGCACTCGATACACAACAATACGAAATAGCGCCATACGTACGAGTAAAGCTAAAATCCAGTGATATCGATACCACTTTTCGTGAACAAATTGAACAAGCACTAAAAGACAAGCAGGTTAACTTTTGTGGTATAGAGCGAGTACGCGATCAGCAAGTGAATAATTCCTCAGAAACGGTATTTGAGGATTTAAGCTTTGTAGAAATGCTCAACCCAATTAATTTGCTAGAACAAGCCTTTAATAACGACAAAGATATGGCCGGAGAAACCGTACCCAGTGAATTAAAAGCGCTATTAACCGACGTTATTGATGAACTTGAACAGGAGCAGCTACTATGAAAATAACCGCCGTACGTATTCATAACTTAGCCTCCATTGCTGATGCCGAAATCGACTTTTTAGCATCACCACTCAAAGACGCAGGTTTATTTGCTATTACAGGTGACACTGGCGCAGGAAAAAGCACCGTACTTGATGCCATTTGTTTAGCGCTTTATACGAAAACTGCCCGTTTAAAAGGCGATAAAGGCAACCTAATTGATTTTAACGGCGATAACATAAAGCTTAACGATGCCCGTAATTTATTGCGCCGTGGAAAATGGGAAGGCTATGCGGAAGTAGACTTTAGCGGCCAAGATCAACAACTTTATAGAGCACGCTACAGCATTCAACGAACGCATAAAAAAGTAACCGGCAAACTAAAAGTAGCCGAGCATACTTTGCATAGCTTACCTGATGAAACCTTAATCGCCGACAAAAGCACCACCATAAAAGCCATTGAAAATAAAATAGGCCTCACTTTTGAGCAGTTCTCCCGTGCAGTGCTACTAGCACAACACGAGTTTGCCGCATTTTTAAAAGCCACTGGCGATGAACGCGCACAACTTTTAGAGTGCCTTACAGGCACCGATAAATTTAGTCGAATAGGCCAGCGTATATTTGAGCGTAATAAAGCAGTAAAAGATAAATTTGAATTACTAACAGCCAGCTTAGCCAGTTACACGTTATTGTCTGATGAAGAACTCAGTGAGAAAAAACACACTCTTGATGAACTTAAAAAACAAACTGAACACACAAAAACAACGTTGGCCAACACAGAGCAAGGTGTTAACTGGTACAAGCAAGCACACAGTTTAGAGCAAGCATTAACAGCGGCCCAACAAAACGAGCAACAAGCAAGTGATGCACTTGATGCGGTTAAAGTGCAAACTGAGCAAGCCAAACAAGCACAAAGTGCGCTTGAAATTAAAGATAATCGCCAGCGTTTTAAAAGCTTAACGGTGCAAAACAGCCAGTTAAATTCACAAATTAAAGAATTAAACGCGCTAGATCATGCCGCGCTTATTAACGAGCAAGCAAGTAAGGTTAAAAAACAACAAAGCGAATTAGCAACAGCAAAACAACAACAACAAACGGCTGAGCCACTGATTACAAAGGCACGTGAACTCGACAGTCAATTAGCTATTTTTACGCAAAGCATTACAAGCCTGACACAACAAAAAACTAAAGAGCAGCAGCAATTAAGCGAGTTACAACAGCAGTTACAACAAAATAATCTCAGTGTGGAGCAGGCAACAACACAAAGCGCCCACCATAAGAAATGGTTACAAGAGAACAATCAACTTAAGCCATTGGCCACTGATTGGAACTATTTTAATCACAGCTTTAAGCAGTTTTTTAATACTACAACGCAATTAAAAACACTCGAGCAACAAAAGCAAGCAACTACTTTGCAGCTAAGCACACTCGCTACCAAGCTTAATGAGCAAAATAAACAGCTTGAACATGCAGAGCAAGTGCTAAGCACTGAAAAACAAAACCTAAATAAACTCACCCAACAGCAAGAGCAATTTAGTATTGAGCAGTGCGATAATCAGCTTAAAAACATCGATTATTTAAAAGAGCAGCGAGCGCGTTATAAGCAATTTAATCAAGAGCTAAAGCACACTGCACAGCAACAAAGCAATGTGGCAGAAAAGCTAACTCAGAGTGAGCAAACTAACAATACATTGCTCGCGCAATTAAGCAGTAAAGAGCAAGCGCTGAAACACGCCGAACAATCGCTTAATCAAGCACGCTTGCGCGCGAGTGAACATGTTGAACACTTACGCGCACAACTCCTGCCTAATGAGGCATGTGCGGTTTGTGGAGCCACTGAGCATCCTTTTGCAAACAATCAAAGCCAACCTTTTAATAACTTAATAACCGACTTTGAAAATACTTATACTGGCGCTAAACAACAGCACTTAGATGCACAAACCCAGCTACATCAACATCAAACACAGCATGCGGTTTTAGTCGCAGAGCATAAGCAGCATAGCCAAGCGATTGCTGATGCCCAAGCCAAAATGTTAGACATTAAAAATACCATGCAAGCGGCTAAAACAGATCTTAATGACTTGAGCGTTGAGCAACTTGATGACACCCATAAACAATTAAGCGTGCAAAAAACGCAGTACTTTGCTGCGCAAAAACAAAAAGATCAGTTACAAGAAGCGGTTAACCAACTGCAAAACACGGTTAAAAAAGAACAGACTGCGCAGCAACAATTAAATACCCAGCATGTTGAACTGAACAATCAGCTCACCATGCTTAATAATAAGCACCAGGAATTGCACAGCCAACGCGAAGCACTTATAAGTGAGCTGAATTCTCACTTTGAAAACAGTCAATTTTGGCAAGCATTACAAACCGGCGCGTTAACGCTAAGCGAGTTAGGTGAGCAAGTAGAGCAGTATCAACATCAGCAACTACAACTTGAACACACTCAAAAGCAATTAGACAGCGCCAATTTACAGCTGCAGCAGCTAACCCCGCTTATGACCAAAGCTGAGCAGCAAGTTAGCAAGCTCAACGACGATTTAACTCAGGAACAGCAGCAACACAATAATACTCAGCAACAGCGCTTAGCGTTATTTGATAACCAAACGATAAGCGCTGATGACTATCAGGCTCAGCTGAATAGGCAAGTAGAGCAGTGTCAGGGTGAATTAAATCAGAGTCAACGGGCACACGATAGCGCCATAAAACAGCGCGATGAGCAGGCTATTACACTTAAAAACCTTGAGCAGCGCTTCGCCGATAACAGCCAGGAGCTAACCACACTTGAAATACGCTATAATGCTTGGTTTGAAGAATTTAGCGCGCTGTATGCTGATATAAGCCATCAGCAAATCGAGGTGCTACTGGCCATAAGTAATGACGATATTAAAGAGCAGCTAAAGCATAGCGAGCAGTTATCTCAAGCATTAGTTGATGCCCGAGCCGCGCTAAAACAACAGCAACAAGCCAATGAGCAGCATCAGCAAAATAATAAGCCAGCACACAGCGAAGCACAGTTAATTGAGCAACAAACTCAATTAACTGTGCAGCAAACACAATTACACAATAACTTACTTACGATTAATACCGCCATCGAGCAGCACAACCAAAATGCAAAAGCCCTCGAGGGCAAGCAGGCTGAGCTAAGTAAACTTAAACAACAAGTAGAGCAATGGCATTTACTTAATAAAGTGCTCGGTGATGCAACCGGCAAAACAATGCGTAATTTAGCGCAAACACAAACACTCAAAATATTGCTACATTATGCTAATAGCCATTTAAAAACGCTGAATAAGCGTTACGAACTCACAGCAATAGCTGACTCACTTGATATAGCGATTATTGATCGCGATATGGCCGATGAACAGCGTTCGGTAAATACACTTTCTGGGGGAGAGTCGTTCTTAGTGTCGTTGGCACTTGCATTAGGGCTGGCCTCTCTATCCTCAAACAAAGTACAAATCAACTCGTTATTTGTTGACGAAGGCTTTGGTACACTAGATAGTGAAACACTTAGCATTGCAATGGACGCGCTAGATTCATTACAAGCACAAGGTAGAAAGGTCGGTGTGATTTCACATGTAAGTGAAATGAGCGAACGCGTTGCAACGCAAATTCATGTCGCTAAAAAACCGGGTGGATACTCCACCATAAACGTAATTTAAGGAAATAGTATGCCCACTTTTACAGGCGAAGAAGCACACGAGTATGATAACCGTATTACCCGTTTAGTCCCAGGTTACGAGCTATTACATCAACTAACCAATGCACAGCTAAGCGCAACGTTAACTGATAACGCCCATATTTTAGTGGTAGGCGCGGGCACAGGTAAAGAAATCGCAGCATTGGCGAATATTAATTCTACTTGGCAGTTTACCGCTCAAGATACATCGGCCGACATGTTAGCCATTGCTAAGCAACGCTTTGTAGAGCAAGGTATTGACTCACGAGTCAGCATTGAGTGCCAACCAGTAGATAAATTAAAAGTTAAAGCCGACGCGGTATTATGTTTATTGGTGATGCATTTTGTTGAAGATAACGGCGATAAAAAGCAGTTATTAAAGGGGATTAAAAACAATCTTAAAAAATCCGCACCGGTATTTATTGCTGACTTAATGCGCCCAGAAACCCCATTTGAAAGAGAAGCGCAACTTAATACGTGCCAAGAGCTTGGGCTAAGCGATGCAGGCAAAACGCAAATGGCACATAACTTAGAGCGTGAGTTTTACCCGCTTGATCGCATGCGCTTTAGTGAGTTACTCAACGAGTGTGGCTTTGGCATTCCAAAACTATACTTTAAAGCACTTGGCTTTAGTGGGTACGTGGTATAAATTTTTTGCAAAAAAAAAGCTAATATCGTATTGATATTAGCTTTATCGCTTAACGTTAGTTTAGCGTGGTGAGTGCGCTTTAAAGCCCACTCCCTTTAAATTAGATGCAAACGATGTTTTCAGCTTGCGGGCCTTTTTGACCTTGAGTTACGCTGAACTGTACTTTTTGGCCTTCAGCTAAAGTTTTGAAACCGTCGCCTGAGATTGCGCTGAAATGTGCGAAAACGTCTGGGCCAGACTCTTGCTCAATAAAACCAAAACCTTTAGCTTCGTTGAAAAATTTTACAGTACCAGTAGTTGTATTAGACATAATAATATCCTAAAAAAATAAATAAAAAATTGCCCTAAAATAGGCGTTTAACAGGAAGAAAACAAACATTTAACTTGAGGATATCGCGAAGGATTATTACTAATAACAACGTGGTACTTACAAATAAACTGGGCTTTCTATCAACCCGATGGCGAGCAGAATAACAGTAATACAGTTTATAACAAGCTTTATTTACACTTTATTTTTATAAATAACTGCAAAGCCACTCGCCACAGGCTTTGCAGCGTCATCGTCGCGATTTTTAATTCGGTAATCATTTAAAAATGCAAATTACGCGCTCTTACAATATCTTTCATCACAATGGTTGAGGTTAAACGTTGTACACCTGGTAAGGCTGATAGCTTGTCATCATAAAGTTGCTGAAACGCAGCTAAATCTTTAGTAACGACGTGTAATAAGTAATCTGGGGTACCAAATAAACGTTGCGCATTGGTGATCTGAGGAATAGCATCCACCGCTTGCTCTAATTTGCTTAACGACGCTTTATCACCCTCTTTGATAGTAATAAATACGAGTGCAGAAAAGTTTAAACCCACTTTCTCCGGTGAAATCTCGGTGCGGTAACCGACAATTGCTTTGCTTTTTTCAAGCTCTTTGACACGACGATGACAGGGCGAGACACTCAGCCCAACACGATCAGCAAGCTCTGACAGGGTGAGCCTGCCATCAACTTGCAACTGCGCAAGAATTTTCCTATCTATGGTATCCATAGCTAATTATTTCCTAAAATGAACGCTAATACCGGTAAAATACAGTAACTTTTACTCATCAGAAAGAAATAAAATAGCTACTCACTTATTTTGGGTTATAGCGCATGGATATTAATATTATTTTTTCTTTTTGGCTGGTGTCAATTTTGTTTGTACTCACCCCGGGAGCTGATTGGGCTTATACAATTAGCGCAGGAATAGCGGGCGACAAAATTGTTCCTGCAGTATCGGGGTTAATACTTGGGCATTTAGTGGCCAGTTTAATAGTGGTGGTAGGGTTAGGTGCGCTATTAGCGTCGCATGCCATCTTTATAAAGCTGTTAACCTTGTTTGGCGCTTTGTACATAATTTGGATTGCCGTATCACTGTACCGATTTCCTCCTATGCCTGCAGCTTATGTCAGTGGCCAGCAACACACTTCAGATACGCATCTAAAGTGGATGAGAAAGGGTTTTATTATTAGTGGTTTGAACCCTAAAGTAATGCTGTTATTTTTAGCCTTGTTACCACAGTTTGTATTGCCAACTTTATCGTTTTCTATCACTGAACAATTGCTGGTACTGAGTGTAATTCATTTAGTGGGCTGTGCGTTAGTGTATTGGTTAATAGGAATAAGCGCCAAAAAAATCCTCAGTAATAATCCCGCATTGTCGCTCAAATTTGGACGTGCATCGGCATGTGTGCTGTTTATTTTAGGCTCGCTAATGCTAGTTGATAGCGCACAAAAACTCACTCACATTGTGTAAAACAAAAGAGAGCGTGGCTTATGTTAACTGAGCCACTAACTCACTCAAACGGGCAATTTTAATATTACTTAACTGCCTGTAATCAAAATAGGGGCACACAATAATATTCTGGCTTTTATCTATAGCAAACTCATCATCAAGCCAATCAAGTTGGGCTTTTAATTTACCTTGTTGTATCAAGTTTTTAGCGTGAGTTCTGCCCGCAATAATGTGCAACTGGTTTTTATGCTTAGTGAGCACCGGCGCACTAAAGAGTAATGCAGTCCCGCTATGCTGCTGTAACAACAGCTCATCTCGATATGCTTGCCAGCTCACTGCTTGTTTAGCAAATGAGTAATACTCGCTTGGCAGCGCAAATAACACTTTGGCGTACACATTAAAGACTTTTCGCCAGCCATTGCCACAGTGCTGATTTATACTGTTTATTTGCCCACTAACCACAGGCTCTAACTGCTCTAGTGTTTCAAAGTAGGGTATAGGGGGCGCTTTTGCGACATACACAACAACTCTAAATGAATCATCACCTAACCCTATTAACTGGCTGCTCACCTTAACTACTCTTATTTTGCGCTAAGATACGGTCAAGATTATTAGCAAAGTTTTGTCTGTCACTTTGGCTTAACGGAGGCGGCCCGCCACTCATTTCTACGCCGCTTGAGCGCATAGTATCCATAAAGTCGCGTACATTTAGTAAGGAGCGAATGTTTTCAGTGGTGTAAAGCTCACCTCGCGGATTAAGCGCTTGGCCGCCGTTATCAATCACTTCACTTGCCAGCGGAATATCCCCAGTGATCACCAAATCGCCTTTTTCAATGCGTTTTACTATTTCATCATCAGCTACATCAAAGCCCGATGACACTTGCAGTCGGCTAATAAATTTTGATGGTGGAATGCGCATGGCATGATTTGCAACCAGTATTGTTTCTGTTTGCGTACGCTCTGCAGCTCTAAATAAAATTTCTTTTATTACCACCGGACAAGCGTCAGCATCAACCCAAATTTTCATGCTAAGTTCTTTAAATTGCTTTAGTATTAAAGCGATCCTATAGCAATTTCTAAAGAAAAGGAAACAACATGAAACTCGCTTTTAAAGCTGCATTATTTATTACCATCGTGTTTTTACTCAGTGCCTGTACCAGCGCCCCTGAAGGAATAACCCCAGTTAAAAACTTTGATTTAGAAAAATATCAAGGCAAGTGGTATGAAATAGCTCGATTAGACCATTCATTTGAACAAGGGATGGAACAAGTAACAGCCACCTACTCAATTAACGATGATGGAACGGTGAAGGTATTAAACAAAGGGTTTATTAGTAAAGATCAGCAGTGGGACGAAGCCGAAGGCTTAGCTAAATTTGTAGAAAACACCGATACAGGGCATTTTAAAGTGTCATTTTTTGGGCCGTTTTATGGTGCCTATATTATTTTTGAGCTCGACCAACCTGATTATCAATATGCCTTTATTACCAGTTATAGCAAAGATTACTTATGGCTTTTATCGCGCACCCCAACAGTAAGTGAAGAGCTTAAGCAGCACTTTTTAAGCCAAGTAAAAGCGCTTGGTTTTGCAACTGATGAGATTATTTGGGTAAATCAAAAACCGCTGTAAAGGGGGTTTACACGCCCCTAGGTTGTAATAAAACGTTCACCTTATTGTAAGGTAAACTAAATAAAGTAGGACTATATTAGCCTCACTTGCAAAGAGACAGGCAGGTGAAGACATAATGACAATCCCCCTTTATTATTGGCAAGCCTTATGGCTTGCCATTTTTTTAGCTCAATTTTAGCTATTGTTTGAGATCAGGTTTTTACTAACTAAAGCCCATTTAAACCAAAAAATAACGTACTCATGGCCAATATTACTAATATGAGTAAATTAAAAAGCTTAGTTAACCTCACCAAAAAACTATAAAAAGTCATTACAATTAAAGCACTTAACGTCATATAGCCACAAAACTGCAAACCACCATAACCTTGTAATTCGTTAACACATAACAGCAAACTTAGTAAAATACTGATCCAAGCAACACCCAATAAAACCAAACGCTGCTGTTGAGTAGGGCGCTTATTAAAAACATCCTTAAAATGATTATATTTAGCTAGCGCAAAGCAGTTAAAAGCAATTAAACATAAACTAAATGGCAGCAAGGTAATCATATTTTTTGCTCCTGAGTACTTATATGTAGACGCTTTTTAGTTTGCAGCCCAGTACGTAATTTTTCGGTTTGTAACAAAAACAGTAAACCGAACAGTAAAAACAAACTATCAAACATGAATAAAGCCCACTGATCGTTACGTAAATACTGAATTATATTACCTTCAGTGGTGAGCGCATTAACCACTGGCACACTAAAACAGGCAATACTGTTTATAGCCGCCATAACACACCATTGCAGCTTGTCACGCTTTACAAAGGCAATGATGAACACACATAGCCAAGTTAAAAAGAAAGCGAGTATTTCTTTATCCGCGCGCTCAGCAACCTGTTTACTGAGTAAACGATTAGCCAAAAAGAAAGCCGATGTAGCCAAGGGCAGTCCCATCAATGTTCCTAGATTTAACCCTTCAACTAGCTTTAGCCCCCAAGATGGCTGAGTATTTTTTTTCATTCTTTCGCGTAAGCGCTTAGCCCACATTATGCAGCCTGTCGCTATCATAATGCAGCCAGCAATGCCGCCTAAAAAATATAAACCGCGCAGTAATGGCTCTGCAAAACGCCCAGTGTGCATTGAATTTAAAGACTCATACAGCGCTTTACTGCCGGTGAGTTCATCATCAGTTTGTGCGATGAGTTCACCCGTTACGCCATTGAATATAAGGCGCGGAGTTTGATCACGCAGCGCCTTACCAGGGCTTACCAATACCATAATCGTGGCAGCCGCTTTGTTAGGGTTACTGATCATTACACGGTTTATATCGGCGTTTGGCCACTTAGTATAAACCTGATCCAAAATAGTCTTCACAGGCACAAGTTCAGCTTCGCCCTTTGCTTTATTATTAATGGGGTTACTAGGAGAAAAGTCTTTAAAAAAGCCAGTCATACCTTCTTCATAAACAGTATTAACAGGGTGGGGAAACAGCATAAATATCAGAGTAATAATCCCGGTGTAGGTAATCATTAAATGAAACGGTAAGGCAAATACCGAACTTAAATTATGCACATCTAACCAGCTACGGCTGCCTTTATTAGCTCTAAAAACAAACATATCTTTAAAAATACGTTTGTGAATCACTATCCCTGATATCAGCGCAATAAACATAAACAAGCTAGCAAAACAGACTATCCAACGTGCTGTTTTTACATCAATATAATGTAAGTCAAAATGCAAACGATAAAAGAAATTCCCCCCTCGAGTATCTATAAAAGGCGGTAAAGGTTGCATGGTATTTGGGTCTAAACGACTATTATTAAACGATGCCCTGCGCTGTCCAGGCTCTTTTGGCTTTGCAAAACCATACGTTAAATAAGGTATACGCTCTTCAGGAAGGGTTATCCGCCAATTAGGCGCATTAGGGGCTTGAGCATTTAAATATTCAACGCCGGTTATTATTTGTTGCTTTTGCGCGCCAATATGATCTGCCTGTTGCTCAATATTATGAGCACTCGGTTGGTTCCATAAGCTCACTTCATCTCTAAAAAAGCTAATAGTGCCTGCAAAAAATATTAAATACAGTAACCAACACACGAGTAAACCCACCCATGTATGTAACCAGGTCATTGAACGAAAAAAACTCCCTTTCATAGCCATCCCTTTATTAACGACAACATAAAGAATTGCGCTGCAATACTTAGTAAAATACTGATCCAAACAGTTTTTAACGACTGAATATAAAAACTATAAATAAACACGAGGGCATAAATTAGAATACTCGCAGAGACACTTAAAAGTACCGCATCAACTTTAGAGACCGGCACCACAACACTTAACAGCGACACACTGACGGCAGTAAAAAAATACCCGCCCACAATGGCGATAAAAAAACGCGATAAAACCGCTAATTCATAGTTAAAGCGCTGTATAAAAAAGCTTAACTTAGATAAAACAGGTGGTGGAGAGTCTAAAAGACGGTTGTAGGCCTGCATAAACTGCAAATTCCTTTTAAACATAGCTAAAAAAGATGGCCGTATTATATCGCCAACAAACACAAAAGATAGTAATTCTTATTTGTATTTGGGTAAAATAGATATTTAATTTAGTTAGTTAAATACTGATCTATATAAAGATTAAAAATCAGCTATAAAAACAACACATTTAAGGGAATGCTTTTACTAGATGCGTCGTTGTTATCTACTAAATACATATAACCGCACTAAACACACGTCAGCTATAAAATGAGCAGCCTGCTAATAATTAAAGGGCTTTTAAACTTTAAGTATTCTACAAATAACGCGGGATCAGTATTTTACTAACAAAACATAAAATTCCGCTGAAATAAACCGACTTTTTACTAACTTACTACCTGAGAGAGCGAACAAAGTACCAAAACGTTGAAAAAACAGACAGGAAAAATTAAATTTTATACTTTTTAACCGCTATGTTAGTAAAAATCTGATCTTTAATATCTGTGGTTTAATTAGTACTGACTTTAACTGTGCAAATAACAATAAAGATAAAATGAGAAAATTATGCTTAATAAATAAACATTTCGCATAGATGTTGCAGGTGTGTATTTTAGCGTTTAAGCATAGAGCTCATAGCAAAAAAACTATAGCACTGCCATACAAGGCTTAAATAATGGTTCTGAAAAATAAAAAACAGCTAATAAACATTATTATAGGCTCAAAATCAATTAAGCCACTCTAGCCAAGCCTTAAAATATGCCTAAAGTAAAACTAACATTGGTGTTATTTTTCTTGTTGCAATTTTCTGATCAAAATTAATAGTTTCATACTGCCCACTCCCTAAAAAACAGCAGATATGTTAACAAATCATTTCACTTTAATAACAATTGTGTTTAAATCCGAAACAATGGATTGAGATAACTCTCTAAACTAACTTGCACGGAAGTAAAAAATAATAATTTTTAAAAATGGAAAAACTATGAATAAAAAAATCTTTGCTGCTTCCGCTTTACTAGCAATCTCGTCAACTTCTTTACTTGCATCTAACCAAACATTTCAAGCAAGTGTAAACGGTTGGACTGAGCCTACTTTTGCAGAAGATAGCGCACTCCACTTTGGTAAAATTCGTCTAGCTACCAGCTCAACATGTTCGATGGATAATGCAGGCGTTGTATCGGGTGACTGTGATGCGTCAGATGCAAACATTCAATTAGGTGGAATTACGGTATCTGGTTTAGCACCAAATTCAGCAATGAATATTACTGTATCTGGAAGCACAGGCACCAACTTAACTTTTGCTCCAGTAACAACGGCTACAGATGGAACAACCAGTGTAACAACTGCTGACAATGTTGCGTCTGCTTTCACTACTGATGCAAGTGCAACAGATATTACTGTTAATGTATATGGTGATATGACGGTTGATTCTACACTAACAGCGGGCGCTGCTTACACTGTAGATTACACTGTAGATGTGTCTTTCCAATAAGACTATGAAAGCTGAGGCAATAATAACTTATGAAGTGAGCCTCAGTTTATTTTTTGCGCAATTACGCATTAAAAATAAAATGTGTGGAGCATCGCGCTCCACTTTTTATTATCATGTTGTTGAGTTGTCCCATGATGCTTAAACTTTTTTGTTGGGCTGCCCTTTGCCTAACTCTTTTACTACCTGAAATTTGTAATGCCAACCTTGCGCTGTCTGAATACCGCTTATACTTTGATGGACGTACTAAAAATAATTCACTACTTATCCGCAATACCTCTGATAAAAACCTCGATTTTAAACTTGTTGTTACCCATAAAGATATGACCGAAGAAGGGGCGCTTATAGATGTTACCCCACAACAAGTTGAAGGGCGCTCTGCCAAAAACATGCTACGGTTTTCACCACGTCGCGGCACTATTGCCCCCAAAGGGATGCAAGCTATCAGAATGACCGTTCGCAAAAAAGCCGAGCTTGCTGTTGGCGAATACAGAGCGGTGCTTAAAATTATAGCCTCTGAGTCACAAGACCCCGACATTGAAGGAATAAGCATTAGACCTAAGGTTGCTTACAGCGTGCCTGTTATTGTTCGTCATGGCCAATTAGAAGCTGACTCAGAATTAATAAACCCGCAATTAATTACCCAAAATGGACGTCCAACTTTGACATTTTGGCAAACACTCACAGGGAATCGCTCTGTGTATGGAAATTTTGAATTAGTTGATGAAAATAATTTAATGGTTGGTGAAATAACCAATGTGGCCGTTTATACCCCTTTATCACGTCGCAAGGTATACATCACTTTACAAGCTCCAGTAACTGGGCCTTTGACACTCAATTACAAAGAAAACGAACTCTACGGCGGTAAAATCGAGTTAGCGATCCCCATTAATATCAAATAGCAAATGCTAAACATAAACGCCTTGTGCTGTGGTATAGCGACTCGCTTATTACTTTGTACATTACTGTTAATTGCACCCAAAGCAATCTTCGCAAAACAGTTACCGACTCTTTATCAATGGCCTATTGATGAGGAGTCTTTTGTGATTATAAATGTAAGAGTTAATGGCCGTTCTGTTGTCTCCGACTTAGAAGCTTACTATTCAAAATCAAATAAGTTGCTATTGCCCATAAGCGCCCTAAAATCAACCATGGGAATTAGCTTAAATGTGTCACAAAATACACTGGCTGCTAAAGTTGATTCAAGTGAGCTGGTGCTTAATACTGAGCTTTCCTCAGCTTTAGCCCCTTCAGAAAATGTTTCATTGTGGGCTGTCGATGACTACGACCACTATGTTGATTTATCTGTTATAAATACACTTTTAAATACCGACTCGCGCTTTGATTACTCGCTAATGCAGGTTTCATTTTCGAGTAGCTTGCTTACTCATAATGACAGCGAAGTCATCAACGAGATTACAAAACAAGTTAAATCCAAAGCACTGCAATACGACCACTTTATAGACGACCAATACCAAACGCTAACCTACCCCGTGTCTGAATATTCGCTATCAGCAAGCTATAAATCGTCTAATAATCGTTATCAGGGGCTACTCAGGCTTAATAGCTACTTTGACTTATTTCATCATCGAGCTGAACTACGATTCAACAAAAACGAAAACACCGCTAATACCTTTTTAAAAATAACTAAAGACTTTAACTTAAGTGAACAAGATCACTCACTGGCACGCATTCACTACCAATTGGGAGATATTCAATCTCAGTCAGATCAGCTTATTACTAGCTCAAACCAAGGCCGGGGATTTTATATTTCAAATGCTAACCCGCATTCGGCACAAAATTTTTCAACTATCACCATTGAAGAACCGGCATTACCAGGCTGGCAAGCAGAGCTGCATCGAAATGGCCAATTTATTGCCACGACTCAAGCTAACAACGAAAATTTGGTTCGATTTACCGATGTTGAAACTTTTTATGGCAACAATATCTTTGAAATTAAACTTTTTGGCTCACAGGGCGAGCAAGTTACACGCACTCAAAAATATACAATAGGGCAAGACGCACTATCGCCCGGAAAAATAAGCTATCAGGTGGAGTTTTTAGAAACAGATAAAAGCGTTTTTAATCAATCAAGCAACTCCTCAACAGCGATGAGTAATGCCTTTAAAAGTAATCTCTCTTATGGCATTAGTGAGTTTATTACATATGACGCTCAAATTACTCATTTGCAAACTGACCAGAATAACAGCAGCTACCTATCATCTGGGCTAAACACACTTACAGATCACGGCAGTTACCGTTTTTTAGCCACAAAACAACTCGATGCTGGCTATGCTTATTTTGCCGGTTTTAGAGGCCTACTTTCTAATAAACTTTATAACGATATCAATGTTAATGTTGAATACAGTGCCCTTAATAACTTTTCTAGCGCTTTATTTGTAGCACAAGAGAACTCACTCAAAAATAGGCTGTCACTGAGCCTCAATGGCCGCACTGATTTTTTTAACTCCCTTAACTGGAATATGAGGTGGAACAATGAAGTACGTAAAAATACCAACACTAAAAATCGATTCTCATTAGGCATCAATAAAAGTTATATCGGAGGAACATGGTCAAGCCAACTATTTTATGATGACGATACAAATAACCTAATAAACCGGCTTTATTCTTCAATAGATATTGCCTCTTGGAAATGGACCAACACCTTAGATTGGCAGGCTAATAATGGCGCAGAACTCACTCGTTTGAGAAGTAGTTTACGCTGGCCACAAACACAAAGCACCTTTAATCAAACCCAGCTGACGTATCAGTCTAACTCTGCGGCAAGTACGCTTTTAAATCATCAATATACTTACCGCCATGAGATATTTAATATACAAGTATCAGGGCAAGTTGATAATCAAGGAGATTGGCGCTTATCTTTAGGTTTAAATGGCACATTTAGTTTTGATCATTTAGAAGCAGACTTTAACTTTGACACTCCTCGCTCATTAAATTCTGGGCAAATAGAAGTTAGTTCGTTCATAGATTGGAATGAAAATGAAATCTTTGATCAAGGCGATGAGCCAATTCAAGACGTTAATTTTACTGGCAACTACCTATGGCGAGATAAATACACCAATAATGACGGAAAGGTCTTGCTACCAAGCAGTTACGGTGGCCAGGTTTTAGATGTTAATTTACGCTCGTTGTCTAATCCATACTTGCAGCCCTCTTTAGGGAAAATTAAAACATTGGCTCATAGAGGCGGACAAACCAAAGTAAATATTCCTTTAGTGGTCTACAACGAGGTTGAGGGGACTATTTATCTATCGAGCAATGAAAAGAGTAAACCTATCGCAGGACTCACAGTTGTACTTAAAGAAAAAGACGACGAAAAGCATTATTCAACGGTCACTGAATATGATGGTTATTATTATTTCCCCAATGTTTCTCAAGGAAGTTATATTCTTGAAATAGAAAAAAATGAGCAGCTATCAGAAAACATAACCATAAAAAACCTTCCCGAGCAGGTTATCACTGAAAAAAGCGGCGATACCATAATATTGCAAGACATCATTGTATACACAAATAACGCTAATACCTTAAAACCAACAAAAGCTAAAGCTAACCAAAATACGCCTTATTTTGTGCAATTAGGCGTATTCAAAAAGTTTCAATCGGCACTTATTGTGGCGAATAAAATTGATAAAGCAGCCTATGCTTTGCAGTTATATAAACATGAAAACCGTGATAGCTATTACCTCGTTGCAGGCCCATATAATAATGCAGCTAAAGCACAGCAAACCATTAATGATGTTTATTCAATACCGGCGCTTCATGGCAGCTTTATGGTTGATGCAAGGCGATATGCCTCACCACAGTGGCGAAAAATAGGGGAGTGGGGCGATATGCAAACCCAAAAAACTGAGACTTACTTTTGCCAGTATGGTGCATATACCTCTGAAAAATCAGTTAATAAAAAACTGCTAAGGGAAAATCCATCACTGTTCGTAGCAAAGCAAGCAATAAAAGGTGCAACTCATTATTTGATGCTGTCAGGGCCACATGATGCAAAGCAAACAGCGTGTGATAAGCAAGTGGTTAAACAGATAAAAGGGCTCACCACCGCGATAAAAAAACCTTGGCACAGCATTTTTGCTATAAATCAGTAGTAAAGTACTGCACCTGTGTTTTGCCATCACTGTTTAATTGCGACTCACATTTTATTTCACAACGCGCTCCCGCGGATTCGGCAACCCAAATCGATTGCGCGCTCTTTTTAATATAACACGCAGAATACAGAGCATCTTCTTTTTGCGCAGCAACAACAAAACAGCGTTGAAAATTACCCAAAGCTAACACTTTAATTGGATAAACTTGTTCTTGTGCAATTACACCAGCACTAAACGTTTGAGATGATTTGGCATAAACAGCATACGAAATAGCGAGCATACATACCAAAGACATTAAAATAGATATTTGTTTCATATAATTAAAGCGAATTAAAAAACAATGTAGTAAGTGTAGGATAAATTAATTTTTATGTATTTATTTAGCAATTATTAGATTGAAAATAGCAATGACCGCCTATCTAATTAGTTGAATCACCACAAGTCAATGTACTGATGTTATAATACATTTTTTTGCAAAAAGAGCGGGGCACTATGTTAACTATTTCAAACAGCGTAACCATTGATGAATGGGAAGTAGAGCTAAGCGCTATTCGCTCGCAAGGCGCTGGCGGACAAAATGTCAATAAAGTAGCCAGTGCTATACATTTACGCTTTGATATTAACCGCTCTAAATTGCCCGAGTTTTATAAAGAGCGGCTGCTTGCTTTAAACGACTCAAGAATAACTAAAGAAGGAGTGCTGGTCATTAAAGCCCAGAGCCATCGCACTCAAGAGCTCAATAGGGAAGATGCGCTAAAACGGCTAAAAGATCTAATTTTAAGCGCCACTAAGGTTAATAAGGCACGTCGAGCCACCAAACCTAGCCGTAACTCACAGCGTAAGCGTATGGATAAAAAAACCAAACACGGCCAAACCAAAGCTCTCCGCGGTAATATTAAGCTATAACTTAAGTAACTCTGGTTAAGCATATAAAAAGGGCTGCGAATGCAGCCTTTAATTTAGTCATAGGTATGATGGCGAGTGACACTAAATCGGTTAAGAATTCGATGCACTACATACACCGCGCTTAAACTTACCGTTACCGCAACAGCCACCGAGCTAAACCGATATAAAGCGCTGTATACTAAATCTTGCCCTGGGCCTAACGATTGACCAAATAAAATCCCAAAGGTGGTTAATACCCCAAATCCGACACCCGGTGGACCGCCGCCTAAAATATGAAATCGACTGAATATAAACGATAATATCCATAATATAGCCACTGGAAACAGCAAAAAGTCGGTATGGTTATACAGCACTAATTGCGAAATCAATGCAGCATTACAGCCTATCAATGTACCAATAATACGTTGCCAACTTGCGGTGCCCGCCGCTTTAAAGCACAACGAAAACAAAATTAAAATAGACGCCGCTTGCGCTGAAATTGAATCTTGCAAATCAAGCACCTGAAAAACCACAAACGACAAAGTAGCAACCGTGGCACATAACAGCACCTCGTGACGAATACTTTCTTTATCCTTATGGGGCACAGCGCGCATGGGTCGCGCTGTCACATCAGGAAACAAGCCATGCATCAGCAACGCAATAATAATGGTAATAAATATAGCCATACCATTACTTAAAATAAGCGGGTAAATACTACTAGCTTGGTCAACATGACTGGCAAAATGTAACTGAATCGATAAACTCACCGCCCCCAAAGCACCAAATAAAAACGCACCACCAGAGCTCATTAAGTAAAATAACACGCAAAAACTAGCAAAAATAATGAGCGTCATTAACACCGGTAAATGCGAAAATAAGCCCTGTAAAATAAGTACTATAAACGCACTGTAGGCAGCACTGGCAACAAATTGGCGAATCACATCTTTGTTAATACTTGGCACTAAACCGAGTAATAACATGGGGTAAACTGTAAAAAATATTCCATTGGGCCAATTCATTAACTTGCACAAAGTAAAACCAATAGTACAGCCGCCAGCAATACGAAGCGCTTGGCGTAAGCCATTTGAATCGAGTTGTGGCGCTTGGCTAACATGTTGTGTCATTACTCGCCCCACTAATAAATGTAATGTAACCAACTAATAAAACGGATCTGTACTGTTCCCAACCATTGACCTAAAGCCGATTGCGGAAGTAACTGCACAGTAGCACGCGCACCACTGGGCATATTATTTATAAGCTGAGTGTTATTTGGCAGCACTAAATGAATACGTTGACGCTGGGCATCGCGAACCCAGCGGTTGCTGGTTTCGGTGGTGCTAAGTAATCCATTCGCACTAAGTTGCCCGTCACTAACACCTGCTTCAAAGGTTTCAATTTTAGCGTCGAATACTTCACCAGGTCGGCTATCAAATACCACTTTTGCTAAACTGCCTGGCTGCATATTTAATAGTGACTTTTCACGAAAATCGGCCACCAAATCCGCTTTCTTTGCCACAACCGCGAGTAATGGCTTACCCGCAACCGCATAGGAACCTTCAAGTAACTGTAAATTAGCCACAACGCCATCACTTAAAGCGCGCACTTGGGTATAAGATAAATTAAGCTCAGCTTGGGCTAACTGATTGGCCGCATGACGCAGTGCTAAGTTATCTTGTCCTGAATCGCCACGCGCTAAAACAGCTTCTGCCAACTGTGCTTCAAAGGCAGCTAAATTAGATTGGCTTGCGGCAAAATTAGCCCGAATGCTTTCAAGCTCTTGCTCCGAAATAGAGTTTTGTTTGTAGAGTGTTTCGCCACGCTTTTTTAATAGCTGCTGCTCATGCAATTTAGCGTTAGCTGCACTTATTTGTGCTTCCAGCGCTTTTACATTGGTATCAAGGCGTTTATTTTGCAGTTTGGCATCATCAAGCGCGAGCTGCGCTTGCTCAAGTGCTAGTTGGTAAGTGTTTTTGTCTATTTCAAATAATACATCACCCGCTTTAACCGTTTGATTGTTGCTGACCAATACATCAGTAACACGGCCGTTTATTTGCGGCGATATTTGCACAACCGGATGGTAAACCCGTGCTTGTGGCGTAACCGGCAGCCATACATCGGCAACAATATAATAGAAAAATACAACAATAAAACCAACGAGCGATACTTTAACGTAGCGGGCAAATTTTTGATCGGGTGTCATACTTATTTATCTCCAGATAAGCTTGCAATACAACGCCGCGCATTTTCTTCCATTTGCACTAAACTATGCGCCATACCGTCAAGCTGCTCCGTGCTTAAGCCTGCATATAAACGCTGTTTAATATCGCTTGTGAGCTCTTTTAAGTGTTCTAATAACTTTATACCCTCATCGGTAAAGTACAATTTTTTACTGCGTTTATCGTGCTCATCAACTTGTCGAATAACCAGATTTTGCTGCTCTAATTGCTTAATGGTGCGCGTTAATGAGGGCATTTCAATACCTAAGCTAGTCGCCAACGCTTGTTGTGTTGCCCCTAAAGGTAAATGATGTAAGTGGATCATTGCCGTCCAGCGCGACTGAGTTAAACCTAGCGGCTCAACCGCCAATGTCACCGCTTCTCGACATAAGCGATGCACTCGGCCCATATTGCCGCATAAGGTTAAATCGAGTGTTTCATGAAAAGGAATAGTGCTGCTCATAGGAACTCTTGCTTGTGAATATCCAGCAAATTTTAGCATTAGTTAGCAGGCTAAGTAAATAATTGGTATTTTAGCTTCACGTCAATAAGTTTTATTTAGACAAATAATGCGCAGCAAGCTTGTCTAAAAAAGTATAAAGTTTAGCGTTCATTTCACTATAGTCATGGCTTAAGAGCTTTTCGGGCTGTTCAACAAAGCAGTAATTATGAGCATTGCTTAAATCATCGTTGGCAATGAGGAGGGTAACCACCTCGGTAGTCAATTCCATGTGGCATTGAAAACCAAATACTAAATCGCTATAAGCGACTATTTGCCTTGGACAACCTTCACTATAGGCAATAATACTGGCTGTAGCAGTTAGCCCTGGCATGTCGTTATGCCAATGCCCTACATTAAGCTCACTACCAAAATGGCTAAATAAAGGATGATTCAAGCCTGTATCGGTGAGGGTAATCGCAAACTTACCAATTTCTTTTTCTGGACTGGGTTGATAGGCCGCGCCTAACGCTTCACCAATTAATTGTGACCCCAAACAAACGCCCAATACCACTTTGTTTGCAGTGATCGCGCTGGCAATAAAGGCTTGTTCTTTTTTACTATCAAAATAAGGGCATTCTGCAAGCGATGTAGCGGGGGATTGTGGCCCACCCATTACGATTAAAAAATCGATATCATCGGTGTGCTGAGGTAAGGGATCAGCTAAATAAATACGGGTATAAGACAACGTGTGGCCATTCATTTTAGCCCAAGCTTCATAAGCGCCTGGTGCTTCAAAATGTTCATGAATAATAAAGTGAATGTGCATTGCCGTTTCCTTAAAATATTATCTGTTTAATAAAGTAACGGTCACCGGATATAAGTGACCATGTAACAACCCCTAAAAGTTAAGTAAATTAGCTGGAGAGTATTGATCGGTTAGCACCTTAGTATCACTTGGCCAATCTTTACCATCTTTAGTGAAAAACATACGCTGGCTAATTGCCTTTATATCTACGTCATAAGGGGCAAGTAACGGAGCTAGCTGCGTCACCCGCTGCGCTATTTGTTGCTCTGTAGGGATATTGCTATAACCAGCTAAAATAATACGATTACTATTATTATTGGCTGTTACATTAATAAAATCGCCAAATACCGCATGATAGGTTGCCGACTCATGTTCATAGAGTTTGCTTGATGAAAACGTGTTAGCAGCAACAATTCCGTCTTCGGCTAATACGCTTTTTATTTCTTCAAAAAACTCTTTAGTGAGTAAGTGCTCAGGAATGTAATCGCCATTAAATGCATCTAAAATAATCCAATCAAATTGCTGCTTTTTAAGCGCCGCACGTTTAATAAAAATACGCCCATCTTGCACTTTAGCAGTTACCTTATCGGTTTCTATAAAGTTAAAATAATCGCGCGCCACTTTAATTACTGCGGGATCTATTTCAACATTTTCAATGTGTGCCTTTGGATATAGCTCATGAATCATATTAGAAAGCGTACCGCCCCCTAAACCAATAATGAGCACATTTTTAGGGTTATCAATCAGTAACAAACTAGAAAAAGCCAACTTAGTATAATTAAATACCAGTTTTTTAGGGTCGCTGATATACATACAGCTTTGACTGCTTTGTCGGGTTTTTTCATCAAACTTTAAACAGCGTAAGTCACCGGTTTCTTCAACTAATAAATTTCGATATAAAGAACGCTCTTTATGGACAACATTACTCATACTGTAAGCTGAAAATAGCAGCGCCATAATACAAATAAACAATAATTTAAGCTTGAGCATAAACGGCCTCTCGTACTCTAAGTTTATCAAAAGTAATAGCAATCAAGCCAAGTGTGCCCAACACCCCAGCAAAACCTAAAATAATGGCGTTAACATCAAACGCCAGTACCATATAAAAAGAGGTAATAATGGTGCCCAGTGCACTGCCTAAGGTACTGACAAAATAAAGCCCGCCAGCCACTTGGCCGCTGCGCTCACTATTGGTAACCAGCAAACGTACCGAGTAAGGCGAGATCATGCCTAAAATAATGGTAGGTATAAAAAATAACGCGGTTGAGGCGAGTAACGAGCCGTAGCGGCTGTCTTCAATATGCGAAAAAATAAATGCCATAATTGGCTCAGCAAACAATGCAATTGGCACCACCATAATACTGGCGACTAAAAAAATTAACCCATATTTAGTTAGCGAAGGATGACGAATAGACAGCTTACCTCCCAGTAAATATCCAAATGATAAGCTAAGCATAAACACAGTAATAATACTGCCCCAAATATGCACGCTACTGCCAAAGTAAGGTGCTAAAATTCGCCCACCTAACAGCTCTATTCCCATAATACTAAAGCCACTGCTAAAGGCTAAAAAGTAAATTAATGCATTTGTTTTTGTTAACATTATATTGTTCTTATTGTGTTATTTTCATCCATCTTAACGTGATGTAAGCGAACAGGCTAGCGTATGTCTAATTTAGGTGTTAATAATTAAAAGGCGTGAAATAATCGGTTGTTTTAAACTATAAAAATAATTAATGCCGCTGCTGTTAACCCCCCTTTACAGTTTCTTTAATCGTATAAATAGCTGTCTGCATTATGATATTTTAGGTACGCTGCATTTTAAAACATGTTATAAATATCACACTACAAATACAGCTAATCCAGTTGGATTGAAAGGACAAGAATCAATGGATACAAGCGGCAACAATAGCTCGGTAGTTATTTTTCTTATTTCAGCATGTTTATTGTTACCCTTTTTGGAGAGCATGCATGGTGGAGCGCTTTGGGGATTAAATTGGCACTCTCCACGGCTTATGGATACATTAAGCCATCATCTACTTTATATAAAATTGGTGTTGGTAATTACGGGTTTAATACTGCTTTTCACCAAACCTGAAAAAATTAAAAGCATAATTAAAAATAAAATAGCCCAGTGGTTGTTCTTTATCATTCTTACATTAGTCGCTTTAATACAAATTCCTTTTTTATGTTTAGGGATTTTATTCAATGGTTCTTCATTATCAACCCCTGATTATATTCACAAACAAAGCACGTTTACTGATCGTACTATTTATATTTACACCGCAGACCCTGGAGCAATGGGGAAAGCCTACCATTATGCGTATTTAAATTGCCCGCTAGCATTTGGCCGTTATGAGCTAAAGCAAATTGCTAAACTAAATTGGATGCGCGAATACACGTTTTACATTGAAAAGAATGACCTGATAGTAATTGATAAAAATCCTGATGGTTTAACGCATACTTTCGATATGAGTCATGTAACCTGCTCCAGCTAATATCTCCTTTTTATAATTAGCTTAGGTTATAGCTTTCAATCAAGTCTCCATAATTGCCCTTAATGCTAATAAAAATTTCGACTTAAAGCCGAGTTATTAGCACTAACTCATTTAGATCATGTATTCTTTTTAAACACAAAAAGCCGCAGTAATAAATACTGCGGCCTTTGTTTGTAGCTAAATGCTTTCAGCTAGTGCTTTTAATAAGCACCAGCTCTGTATATAAGCTCGTAGCTGTGGCTGTAAATCTCAAGGATGTTACCAAACGGGTCTTCCATGTAGATCATGCGGTACGGCTTTTCACCAGGGTAATAGTAGCGTGGCTCTGGCATACGTTTTTTACCACCTGCAGCAACAATACGATCCGCTAAGCCTTCTACATCTGGGTCTTGTACACAGAAATGGAAGATACCGGTTTTCCAGTATTCAAAGTTGTCTTTAGGGTTTTCTTGGTCTTTAAATTCAAAAATTTCTACACCAATTCGGTCGCCTGTTGAAAGATGCGCTATTTTGAATTTTTCCCAATTTGGACCAAATACATCGGTACACATTTCGCCAATTGGGCTGTTGTCTTCAGTGATCACGGTAGGCTCCATTATGGTGTACCAGCCCATCACCTTAGTGTAAAACTCTACGGCTTTTTCAACATCCGGTACTGAAATACCAATGTGCGAAAAACTACGTGGATATGTATGACTCATAATAAATACTCCTACTTAACTATGTTTAGTTGATGGAGTGAGTTTACGAACTGACCAACATTAAGTAAAATTATCATTAATCATCATTTTGAGTATATTTTGTAATGATAAACCCGACATGGTTAAACACGTTTTGTACTTTAGTTGAGGTAAATCACTTTACCCAAACCGCCGAGCGCCTTTATATGACCCAGTCAGGCGTAAGCCAACATATAAAAAAGTTAGAGCAGCAACTAGATTGCGCCTTGCTTGAGCGCCACGGTAAACAATTTACGCTTACCGTTCAGGGGCAAAACTTGTATCAGCAAGGCAGCTTATTATTAAAAGAATGGCAGTTTTTAGAGCAGCAATTAAAAGATGATTCACCTTACAGCGGTTTAGTAAAAATACAGTCGCCAGGCAGTTGCGGGCTAAAGTTTTACAATCAACTATTAGCACTGCAAGTAGAGCACAAGAAGCTAATTATAGATTACCGCTTTGCTCCAAATACCAATGTTGAACAAGCGGTGGCCAATCATAGTGCCGATATTGGCTTTTTAACTCAAGCGCCTACCCTTAGTGAAGTTACCAGCCACAAAATTGGTAAAGAATCCCTATTATTAGTAACGCCCGCACATATAGAAAACCCAACGTGGGAGGTTTTATGTGAGCTTGGCTTTATTGGCCACCCCGATGCAAAACATCATGCGCAGCTTTTACTTAGCGAAAACTACAGTGAATTTGAACATGTTGATCAAATTAAGCAAACGGGGTTTTCTAACCAAATAAGTTTAATACTGGAGCCGGTAAGTTTAGGGCTGGGTTTTACGGTTTTACCCGCACACGCAGTAAGTGCTTTTAATAAACCTGCGCTTATTAAAACGCATCATTTAACCAAACCAATTAGCGAAAATATTTATGTGTGCCATCACCGAAATAGGCCGTTAGCAAAGCGTATGCATTGCGTTATTGATGCGATAAAAGCAGGCTAGGGCAGCCAAATCAGCGCCCGTAAAGCCCCTTTACAGCTTAAGCTGTACGTTTGGTTTTTTGCGTAATGTCTGTGAGGCTCTGTTTGCTTTTAAAATAAACCTTGTGCACAGCAAAAGTAAGTAAAGTCATCAGTACCATCATACAAAGTGTCGGCCAAAGGCTGAGAGTATGATAACCAAGCGCCCCCATAAACCAGCAAATAAGTACCCATTGAATAACATAAAGCGCGGTTACATGTTTACTGGCATATAAAAGAGCACGTGTAATAGGGCCATTATATTTATCAGCAAAAATAAACTGTATAGCCGCTAGTGCACATAAATTTAAGCCAATTAAATAGCTAATACCGCCGCCATTTAAATGGAAAAAGTTGCCAAACTGACCTTTAAAATCAATGGCTAACCATATGCCGCCAATAACAAGTAAAGCAGCACCTAGTTGTGCACACACTTTGTATAAGTAATCGGCATTTTGTCGATTACTAAGGTATAAACGACCAAGTACATACCCCGTTAATATCGCACTTATCCAAGGAAAAACCGGAAAATACACCTGATAGTTATTAGCGAAAAACAAATCACTAATATAAGGTGAAAGCGTAAATTGCTGCCCCCTTACAAACTGGCTCAAAACTGCAATTGCAATGGCTAAAACCGCAATCCATGTTGTTTTCCAACGGGCAATATTAAGTGCCCCAAACAGCAATAAGCTAACTCCAGCCAGTTGTAAAATATCACCTGTTAACACCATAAATTGTAACTGCCCAGCACTTAGCGGGCTTTGCCAGCCATAAGCATTTATAAACGCCTCGGGCATGGTATTAAATACTTCAATAGGTAGCCAAAACTTGGCCGCATTCATTAAATAAGCAAGCAGTAAAAGCTGTAAACCTCGCTTAATTAACAGTAAGGGGGTTTGCCTACGCGAAAGCGCCATAGATAGCCCCATTGCCACTAAAAACGAGGCGGTGCCTTTGCCAAGTATATGCACAACCGTACCAAATATACTTTCACTTTGAAGCGTCGTGGAGGCATACATCCATAAGGTATGCACAATAATCATAATAAAAACGCTCGCACCACGCGCAAGATCAATCGTTTTAAGACGTTGGTTCATTGGTTTTAATGTCCTTTTTAGGGCAGGTTTGGCATTTGCTATAACCGGCTAAATAATAGCGGCAACAGGTTAAACGCTGGGGTTTTTCAGTAAATGGCGCATCAAGATTAAAGTGCTGACAAATAAGGGTGTGCAGCTGACGATGGCAATTATTGATATGTAAAGTGGTAGCAAGGGCTAAGCTATGAGCTCGCTCAATGGCGCTACTTAATGAATCGAGTAATAACCGTGCTTGTTCTTTTTTACCCAGCGCATAGTCGGTATTTATCCATTCACCAACTTGGCTTATAAAATGAGTAAACGCTTTGGTTTGCTCTGTTTTACTTACTAACACGTCATTACTCAGGTTAAACCCACGACAATAAGTGCCATTTACCGCTAACGGCATGTTAATGGGATCAGCCGTACTTTGCTTGCAAGCAAACCAATAGCAATAAGCGTAAATAGCTTGCCAGCAAAGCTGTAAATACAAATGCCGACTAATAAATTGCTTAGGCGCAGTAGGGTACTGCGCCTTACAACGAACTGTTAAAGCGCGCACTAATAATAAGCTCGGTTTAAAAGTTCGTTGCACGGGTTGTTGGCAATATAAAAACTGCGCAAGGGTAATCGGTTTAGCCATACAGCTTTGCCGATACGGGGTTGTTTAAGTTACCAGCAAACTGCAAACTACCTGCCGGATCCGTTAAATCAACCATTTGCTCATTATTACCTAACTGTAAGCGGTTTAAACAAGAGTGTGCAAACTCATCACTAAAAAAGTCATACTCTTTAAATCGCTCATTTAAAGCAGGGTTAGCATGTTGATACGCTTTAACACTTTGCGTAACACACTGCCAAAAGTCATGCTCTGTAATACGCTCTTCTCGCACTAAAATTGCTACTAAGTATCTAAAGAAGCAGTCAAATACATCGGTAAATATACTTAACAGCTCAAGCTCTTTAGGCATAGAAACATGAATACGTTCAACCC
This sequence comes from Pseudoalteromonas sp. SK18, assembly GCF_001974855.1. Lineage (GTDB taxonomy): Bacteria > Pseudomonadota > Gammaproteobacteria > Enterobacterales > Alteromonadaceae > Pseudoalteromonas. The sequence continues at coordinate 66,031 of NZ_MTQB01000019.1, forward strand.
CTGCAGGCAATACTTCAGTGCTATTAAGTAAGGCAACCTCTTCACCTATGTCTTTCATATATGCGCCCACAGGCACCGAGTTTTTAAGCTTTAAAATGAGGTTTTCGCCGTGAGGCATAAACACTAATTTATGCGCGTAAAAACAATGTACTAGCGGAATTAAATAGGCATTAAAGTAGGCACGTAACCACTGCTGCGAGCTCAAACCACTTTGCGTTATCCATTCGCCCACTAAACTTTGGCCATTATTATCTAAGTGTAATAACGCTGCCATGGTGGTCAGTTGTTCATCACTATTTAAATTATGGTTTGGGTTTTCTCGCCATAAGCAAGCAAACATTTTACGATAGGGTGTATCACCTAGCGCGTGTTGCTCAAACGTATGGTGGGCATAGCCTAAGGTGGCGTATTCTCTAAGCGCTGTAAAATTAGCGCCTGCGAGTTGTTGATCTTGGCTAACCTTAGCAAATACCCAATCGTTAATGGCAGGAGTCACCGCCATGTAAGCACGCGATAGGCCACGCATAAATCCCATATTTAAAATCGACAACGCCACTTTTAAATACGGCTTATGCGGGTGCGAGCAATTATATAAGGTACGAATTGATTGTTGCGCTTGATATAAATCGTCACCTTCACCTAAATACACTAATCGCTGATTTGCCAACTCATTTGCAAATACCACACTCAATTTGTGTTGGTACTGCCAAGGGTGAGCAGGAATGAGTAAGTAATCATCGGGGTTTAGGTTTTGAGCTTTTAGCGCTGTGTTAAACGCATCTCGAGTGGTTAAATCTAGTTCATCACTTATATGGCTTGGGTAATCGGAAAAGTATTCACTATGGGCAAAGTCGCATACCGCTTTATGCGCTGCTAACCACAGTACTTTAAACGGTTTGCCTACTTCTGGCGCATAACGTAAAAAGTCAGCTTTACTAAAACCAATGCGGCCATTATTAGCAACAAAGGCAGGATGCCCTTCACTCATTGCGGCTTCTATTTTTTGCAGCCCTAAATTAGCTAACTGCGCCGCTGTTAACGTGTTATTTTCACGTTTAAAGCACGCACTGGCTAAAGTAGCATTTAGCTCTTCAAGGTAGGTGGCAAGGCGCTTACCCGTTAAACCTAGCGCAGGCCCTTGCATACTAAAAAAGTGCAACACATCTAGCGGCTGCAGCTCTTCGTTAAGGTTGTAAAAGCATAAGCTTGGCTCATCTATATCTATATGATTCAGTGCCATAGCACGGCCATTAAAAATAAAGTAACCGCCTTCAACATTCACTTTAAAGCCTTGCTTTGTTGTCTCTGCAGCCAATAAACGCTCGTGCACTAGCTCAGTCAGGGCTTTAGCTTGTAAATGTCGGTTTGCCCATTGCCAATGTGGCTGTATCACGTAATCAGTTTGCAAAGGTGCTAACGAATCAGTAAATAGTTGGCTGTGCCTATCAAAGGCTGCTTTATTACAAAAGCCTAAATAAGCGGCTTTTTCGCCTAGTTGAATTTGCTGGGTGTGCACAAATCCCAAACGTTTATTTAAAGTATGAATTTTACTATTAGCAATGTCGGGCTCAACCACAACACGGGCGGCACTGTTTTGAGCAAAAATACTTTGCAGCACGCACTGCATCATTTCAAAACTAAAATGGCGCTTAGGTGCCGTGTTAGGCGCTAATAAAATATGCATACCCACATCATTAGGTTCAACCTCGTACGCCGCTTTCATTAAGCTTTCGTGCTCTGGGCTGTAAAGCTCAATTAAAGCCAATAGGTTATTATTTTGCTCGATCACGTATGCCTGATGATGAGGCGTAACAAAAATATCTTGATACGCTTTAGTTATTTGTTGCTCGGTTTGCTGCTGCATACCCCAAAAGTGCGCATACGGTTGCTTAAGCCAATCGCAAACTGTTGGCATATCTGTTTGTTGTAATAACCGCATCGTCACTTTGCCGGTATGCTGTAGGGTGGTTACAAAAGATGAAAAATACATATAAACTCCAATAAATCTTAAAAACTAAGACGCTGAACGCGCAGTTCGAGCAACAGCCTTAACCCGCCAAAGCAAAATAAAGGCAAGGCTTGCAAAGCCAATGGCAGCAAAGTAAAACACAACCGTTGTTGAAAGGTGCTCTACGCTCATACCCACTAGTAACGACGCTAAAATAACCCCGATATTTTGAGCAATGTGCACTTTGGCAAAGTCGCTGCCGTAATGTGCAGGCTCACTTTTAGCAAATAGCATTACCTCTAGCAGTACCATCACTTGGAATAGCGCAAAACCATATAAAACACGTGATAAAATCACTAACCACACCGACTCCTGCGCTTGTAAATAAAGCCCAAGCGCCCCCAAAATAAGTGCACATAACAAAGTGCTAGTGCGGCTTAATGTTGGCAGTGGTAAATGCTGCCTGAAATGGTTAAAAACCAGCATAACAAGCGCAGCAAAAGCAGGAATGGCGTATACAACAGCACTTTGCAACGTGCTGCTTTGTGCGTTTAATGCTTGCCAATGAGTAGTAAAGAAGGGGCGAATTAAAAACGCGCTAAAATAAACCACCACACTTAAAAAGCAAAATTGCCAAATAAAATAGGGAATACGCTCTCGCGGTTTTTCAGTCGCTATTGCTTGCTGATAAATACCTGTTTTTAATGAATACATTAAGTAGCCGCATAATAAAACCTGAACTAGGTCACCGGCACTACTGAGTAATAACGCATAGCGTGGCTCTGCTAAACTAAAGAAATAACCACCAATTAAAGCACCACCAATCGCACCAAAATGCATCAATACAGAAAACAAACCAATAATAGATAAATGCTTAGTTTGTTGCTCTAATCGCAGTGCAAATGGGTATATAAGTAGGTAGCTTGCCTTTAGCACCAACATTAGTTGGTAGTAAATCCAAAACTCCCATACATTGGTAGCAAAGTAACAAAGCAGGCCAAAACCAGCGGCCACCACTTGGGTTACTAACCACAAAGCCAACTCATTGTATTTTTTAGCGACCTTAGCCCATAGTGGTAAAGCCAGCATTACAGTAATACAACAGTTAGCCACAAAGAGGCCGATTAACGTGGCGTTACTAATAGCAAATTCACTAGCAAAAAATTGCGGATAAAACGGTAGCAGCAAGGTATCGCATACCACCGAAATAACCGTCAGCAAAATTAGCGCTAAACGAAGACTCATGCCGCGCTACTCTGCTGTTGTGCTGATAGGGTTACATCGCTTAAATCAAAGTTTTGAAAGGCAATTTTTTGCTCAACCTGATAAGGCGCATAACCTAAAATTTCACGTAAAATAATACTATTACGGTAGCAAGCCATACCTAAATCTGGAGTTACAAAACCATGAGTATGCTGCTCGGCATTTTGTACAAAAATACGTTTTTGTTCGCTATCTACCGCATATTCACGGCTTACTAAATAACGACCTTGCTCATCTTGGGGTAATTGGTGGGCAATATTATTTAAAAAAGCAGGGCGCTGATATTTAAAGCCCGTGGCGCAAATTAAAAAGTCGGTTTCTATTGAAAAGGGCTGCTCAAGCTCCTGATGATAAAACTCAGTCAGTAAACGCTTACCTACTTTTTGAGTTCCTGTTAGCCTGCTGTTAGTTTTAAATGTAGTAGAAATTGGCCCATCAAGGCTTTGCGCGTAAAGGGTGTCGAAAATGTCGTTAATTAAATCGCCGTTAATGCCCTTAAATAGATTTTTTTGGTTTTGATTGAGCCAATCTCGCTGCTCAGTTTTTAAATTATAAAAGTAATCAACATACTCAGGAGAGGTCATTTCAAGGGTGAGCTTAGTATACTCAAGCGGAAAATAGCGCGGTGAGCGTGCTATCCAATCTAACTGCAAACCTTGCGGTACTGCTTGCTGCAATAAGGTGTGGTAAATTTCTGCTGCACTTTGCCCAGCCCCTACCACAGTAACTCGTTTAGCCGCCTTTAATTCATCAAGCCGATGACAAAAATCGCTACTGTGCATTACCTTATTTGAGTTACTTTGCACAGCGCAATCAGGAATATACGGTGCAGGCCCTGTGCCCAAAACAATATGGCGAGTCACATAATGTTGCGTACCATTGGGGGTGTTACAGCTAACGGTATAACACTCACTTTGCGGGCAAAACTCAACTTGAGTGACAGTTTGTTCAAAGTTAACATTTGAAAGCTGCGAGCAAACCCATTGGCAATATAAGTTGTATTCACGGCGCAATAAAAAAAAGCTTTCGCGAATATAAAACGGGTATAAACGATTATTTAATTTGGCATAATTTAAAAAGCTATACTGGCTGGTTGGATCTGCCATGGTTACTAAATCCGACATAAACGGAGTTTGTAATGTAACGCCTTCTAGCATCATTCCTGGGTGCCAATCAAATTCACTACGCTGTTCTAAAAACAGGCTTTTTACATCTTCGAGCGGTTCACTTAAACACGCTAAAGATAAGTTAAATGGGCCAAGGCCAATAGCTATAAAATCGTAAGGTTGATTATCCATTATGCAATTTCCCTATAAGTTTGCCATGCAATGTGGCTAATTTGCTCAATAACAGCGCGTACATCAGATAATTGGCACTGCGCATTAAGCAATGTAAATTTAAGATAATGACGACCATTTATTTTTGTACGGGCAATCATGGCTTCACCGGTTTTTAAAAACGTTTGTCGTACATGCAGGTTTAAAGAGTCGAGTAAATCAAGGTCATGTTTTAAATCATCAGGAGCAAATCTAAATACTAAGGCACTAAGCTCGGGGTAATTTACTACTTCAAAGTCGGGGTGATCGTTAAGTACAATATGCGTTTGGCGCGCAAGACCAATAACTTTATCGAACGCACGGCCAAGCGGTGCTTCTCCAGTGGTGCGCAGTGTTAGCCATAACTTTAAGGCATCAAAACGGCGAGTGGTTTGCAGGCTTTTATCAACCAAATTAGGCGTGCCATTTCCGGCCTCTGCTAATGGGTTTAAATAATCGGCATACAAAGTAATGTGGCTAAAATGACGTTTGTCGCTTAATAAAAAGGCACTACAACTAACCGGTTGCATAAATGATTTGTGATAATCAATCGTTATTGAATCAACCAACTCAATGCCATTAAGCGCATTGCGGTGGTGCTCGCTCACCAACAAACCGCCACCATAAGCGCCATCTACGTGGCACCATAGCTGCTCTTCTTTAGCTAGCATGGCAATATTATGGATTGGATCGATAGAGCCAAAATCGGTTGTGCCTGCGGTAATAACAACTGCAATGGGTAAATCACCTTGCGCTTTGCTTGTTGCTATGGCGGTTTTAAGTGCCTCCATATCCATTTGCATTTCGCTGTTTGTAGCCACCGGCACCACGGCGTCGTAACCTAAGCCCAGTAACGCCGCTGCTTTTTGAATACTAAAATGGGCCACCTCAGAGCAATAAATTTTAAAACGCGATGCAACAGCCGGTAAGCCCTGAAGTTTTACCTGATGCTCTGGCGCATATCGGCTTACTGCTACTTCACGAGCAACCAACATTGCCATTAAGTTTGATTGCGTGCCGCCACTAGTAAATACTCCATCGGCAGTGCTTGGCAATGCTGCTTTTTGGCATGTCCAATCAATCAGCTTTTGCTCAATTAACGTCGCGCCTGCACTTTGATCCCATGTATCTACTGAGGTATTAATAGCAGCAATAATATGTTCGGCCACAACAGCAGGGTAGGTTACAGGGCAGTTTAAATGAGCCATATAACGCGGATGATGAAAATACACAGCATGATCTAAATATACGCCTTTTAGCTCTTCAAGCACCGCCGGAAAGTCAGCCAATGGCTGTGATAAATCAACATCGTTTACGACTTCTGCTAACGCATTTACCGACACACCTGAAAATGGCTTTTGGGCTTTAGCCATCGCTTGCTGAACTGCCGACAACCCTTGCAATGACGCTATCTGATAATTAATGAACTGCTCTAAATTGAATTGTGGGGGCAAGCCGCTTTGTTCAAATACAGCCTGTTTTTCAATGGTATTAATATTTAACACGTGAGATTGAGACACATCAACATTCCTTGAGTACACTTTTTAGGTGCAAGGATCTTAATGATAATGATTTCCATTTACAATAATGAAAAAAGATTAGATAGCAACTTTTTTTAAATTAGAGCTAATAAGCTTGTCGTATATTTTTAACTAAAATCGATAAACTTCACTATTAAACGACAAGCATTACATGCAAAAAATAAACTTAAAAAAGAGAAAGTTAAGTAAATTATTTTAGCAGTAGCAAAGCCATGTTTAGCCATTACCACCTATTTAAATACGAGCAATAAATACGCAACTGAGCTTAATAATCATTATTTATGAAATATTTAATACAATATTTAAAGTATTGGCGGTTTTTCTGTTACGTTGGTGTTTGTATTAACGCTAAAGGACGTCATGATGGAAGTAAAGCAACTAGCTAGTCAGACCTTAATCGGCTTAAAAGTAAGAACCTGCAACGCCAATGAAATGAATGCTGGCACTGCAAATATAGCTGAACTTTGGCAAAAATTTGGTGAAAAGTTTGCCAACAGCCTTACAGAAAACACCAAAGTGTATGGTGTGTATACTAATTACGAAAGCGATCTCACAGGCGATTTTGACGTAATTGCCTGCTGCGATAATTTATCAATTAAACTCCCTGAAGCTAAAAAAGTAACCACCCAAGCGGGGCGTTATTTGGTATTTAAAGGTGAGGGTGAAATGCCCGATGCAGTAATCGATTTATGGGGCGAAATTTGGCAATACTTCAGCTCAGACGATTGCCGCTATGAACGTACTTACACCAGTGATTTTGAGTATTATAAAAACAGTAACGAAATAGAAATTGCCATTGCAATTAAAGACTAAAAAAGGCTAGGTTTGTAAGCGCAAACCTAGCCTTTCATTGGTGTAATTTAACCCCTGCCAACTAAATCACTGGTTATTACTGGCTAGCTTGGTTTTTAAATCATGTAAATTGCACGCCGTTATTGTAGGCGTTAGTTCCCAGGGATCAAAAATAGCCTCATTTGAGCGCTGTATCCACGCAGCACGCATACCGTGCGATAACGCCCCAATAACATCAAACGGGTTACTTGATATCAACCACGTATTAGCGCCGGTTGAATTTGCCTGACGTAAAAAGTGACTATAAACACCGGGGTTGGGTTTAAAGGTTTTAATGTCATCGGCGCTCACTACGCCTTCAAAGTAATCACTTATACCCGCCGTTTCTAGCAAGGTATTTACCGCACTGGCCGCACCATTAGAAAACGCAAACAACCGATAGTTTTGTGCTTTTAAGCTCTCAAGCCCTGCTTTAACATCATCGAATGCGGGGAGGGTTTTATAACGTGCTAATAACTGTGCTTTTTGCTCATCGCTTAAAGTTACCTTGTGCAGTAAACACGCATAATCAAGCGCCTGCTCAGTACACACCGAAAACGGCACGTAGTTTTGCATTAAGCCGCGTCTAAACGAATATTCAAGCTGTTTTTCACGCCAAGTAGTTGAAAATGCGTGCGCGTTATCACCAACCATATTTTCAAGTAACGACACCACGCCATGAGTGTTTATAAGCGTACCGTATACATCAAACGCCAGTGTAGTTGCCATTAATGACTCCTGTTTAAATCGTTACTAAAACGCAATTTTACTACTCAATATTAATCACCTTATCAGTTAATAATGTACAGTAGAAGCATCATGGCTTGAAGCCGTTACTGTAAACCCCCGTTACGGTTTGAGTAAAAATACCGCAAGGTAAATGCGGTATTTTATATTTAAATATTATTGATTACTTAACTGTAGCCCTAGCGCTGCTGCTTGGCTATAAGCATTATCGAGCGATAGTTGATGGCGTACATCGGCAAACTCTTGATATTCTGAGGCAATTTCATGAATGGTGCTCACGCCTAAATATTTACTCAATGTACGTAAGTGAGGCACTAAATGGCTCATATGCTCACGTATACCACCTTGCTCAAAACCAAACTCACCGGTTGAGGTGATCACAACTAATGTTTTACCTCCAAGTAGAGGTTGTAGCGGAAAGTCACCACGGGAAAGATCAAAATCAAAAGTTTGGTTAATACGTATTACTTGATCAAACCATGCTTTTAACTGTGCGGGCATACCGTAGTTATACATAGGCGAAGAAATCACAATAATATCGGCAGCGGAAACTTCAGCAATTAATGTATCTGACAGGGTCAGTAACTGATGTTGCTCAGCAGTCTTTTTATCATCAGGTGTAAATACTGCGCCTATCCAATCTTGGGTAATAAAAGGCGGAGGATTCACACCAACATCACGGTAAAAATACTCATCTATAGCTTGGCGCTTTGCAAAGCTATCAATAAAATGCTTAGCAATATTTTTAGAGATTGAATCGTGATCTGAGTTGTCGTTTTTAACAGCTCTTACGCTTGCATCAACGTGAAGTAGGGTAGTCATACTGTTTATCCTATTAGTAAATGTAGGTGAATCATCTTACTAACAGGCATATTTCACAAACGAGTAAACCTTAACTATAAATAAGTTATACTCATCTATAAGTTAATTCTATTTGGTGTGAATAATCCCCCATGCAAGTATCATTACAAGCACTCAAAGCCTTTGAAGCTGCGGCGCGTTTAGGCAGTTTTAAAGTCGCCGCGGATGAACTATCGCTCACCCCAACCGCTATTTCGCATCATATAAATAACCTTGAAAACCGTTTAAATGTGGATTTATTTTACCGCCAAGTTAGAAAAATCACTCTTACCCCCACAGGTGAATATTTAAGTGAAGCAACAAGCAACGGCTTTAACCTTATTAATCAAGCGCTAGCTACCGTACAAGCCAAAGGCACCGCCGTTAAAATAACCACTACGTCATCACTGGCCGCACTGCGTTTAATACCCGCATTACAGGAGCTATCAAAAAGTCAGCCCAATCTTGAAGTGGATATATCAACCAGTGAAGCCGTTGATAAGCAATTACACACCTTACCGGTTCGCTTTGGCCAGCAACGCAATATAAACGCAGATGATATTATTAAAACCGAACAATTTAACGTATTCGGCTCATACAAAGCCGCGGTTATCCCATGGCAAAACGGCCCAGTTACGCTCTATACCACTAAATGGAAAAACAACGCGCTAAGTGAGCCTCCAATTAAACAATGGCTTACTCAAAACAACTTAGATCCTGCGTTATTTAGTATTAAAACATTTGACCAAGAGCTATTTGGTATTCAAGAAGCTATGGCAGGCTCAGGACTGGTTTTTTGCTCAACCACGCTAGTACAACGATTATTAGACACCGAGTTACTTAAAAACTTTAATACCCACGTAGTTGAATCTGACTTTTGCTACTACATACCTAATAAGCAGCGCTTTCAAACCCGAAATACTCGCCTCGTTTTAGAATGGGTAGAAGGGTTGTTGAGTTTATAAGGGCTAGTTATAAATCTAATTAAGTAATAGCTAAAAGTAGGGTTTATTAGCCTACTTTTTCGGGATAGGCTTGTGAGTAGTCAGGTGTGAGCAAAAAACGATCATTGAGATTGGAGGAATATAATAGTTAATCAATTCATCAAACAGCTCTTTGCTCACATATTTTTAAAAATGAGCAAAGAGCGCATCTTGTTCTATTTAACTTTGCTTTAAATTTTTAGAAAACTTAATGATAGTAATACCTTAGGTTATTTGCTAAAACTATACAAAATAGACAAATGAGCGTGGCGTCGGCAGAAATATGCGCGATGAGCGCACTATTAAATTGTTGAACTAAGCCGCTACGCGGAGATCCTATTCTTATCATTTGAGCCACACTTACCTTGGGGTTATCCCATAACTTGGAGGTAAGTCATGAATACACTCATTGAACAAGTCAAAACTG